>JAHEEZ010000202.1 GCA_024640445.1 Acidobacteriota bacterium
CCGATTCCCAGGTACTTCAGGGCATTGGCGAACCGGTTCGTCATTTCTGAAAGGCCCGCGTACGTGATACTCGAGACCGAGCCGTCCTTGTGCATGAACCGGAACGCAGTGTGCCCGGCGCGTTCACCCGAGGCATGCCTGTCGACCGCTTCATAGGCGATGTTCAGGCCCGCGCCATCCGGCAGTCCCGCCAGTTCCGCCCTCGCATAATTCCAGGTGAAATGTTTTCGGAACTTCTCATAGTCGGCCATATTCGGGGCGATGTGGCCGTGTCGGTGAATGATTGCTTTGCCCGTCATCTTCCTTCCTCCCCTTTGGCCGCGGCCCCTTTTCCAGCCGCCAGGCGGCCGATGATGTCCGCGCAGGCGTCGAGGCTGGTGAACTTTGTATATTCCCTCTCAGGGATCCCGGCCCCAAAGGCCTCATCAAGCCCGATCACGAAGTTCAGGTAGTCCATCGAATCGATATCTACCTGTTCGCGAATGTCGCGCGCGGGATCGATCGCGACAGAAGCGGTTTCCGGAGCGATTCCGCGGAGAACCTCAAGCGCCGTGGCGATTATTTCTTCTCTTGCCATAATTCCTCCGGGGACTCAAGAAGCCTTCCGATCGCCGCAAGGAGAGCGCTTCCCCGCTGTCCGTCGGAGACGCGATGGTCGGCGGAAAGCGATGCATTGACAAGCTTTGTGGCCCTGATGCCGCCGTCCGCGACCGTGACGCCTTCGCGGATCGAGCCGAACCCGATCAGCGCCACCTGCGGCGGGTAGATCACTCCGAGCACGGTTTCAACCCCCGTCTCGCCAAGGCTCGTGACCGTGACCGTGCCTTCCGTTAGTTCCGAACTTCTGAGCGCGCCGGATCTCGCCCTCGAAACAAGGCCCATCATCGCAGCCATAAGTTCACCCATGCCGAGTTTGTCCGTGCCGAGTATCGCAGGAGAGACGAGACCGCCGCCCCGCAATGAGATCGCGAATCCGACGTTGATCTCGTCCCTGTGTGTGAAACTTCCGTTCTCATAGAGCCCGTTGAATTCGGGGAAGTCCCTGAGCGCAAGAGCGGCCGCCCTCAGAAGCATCGCGCCCGGCAGAATCCTTTCACGGATCGGCCTCGCGGCGTTTTCCCGTTCGAGCCATCCGAGCGCCGGACCCAGATCGATGGTCGAGGCCAGGTAATAATGAGGGATCTCCTTTTTCGACCTTTCCATTGCCGCTGCGATCGCACGCCGCATCTTTTCAGCGCTTCTGCTCAACGATCTGTCCGCGCCGGTTTCGGTTTCCGCTTCCGGAACAACTACCGTCTTTGCGGCGCGTTTGACGTCGTCCCTCTGGATACGGCCATTGGGGCCTGTTCCTTTCACCGCCGAAAGGTCGATCCCCAGTTTCTCCGCCAGATTCCTTGCGACCGGCGAAGCATGCACTTTCCCGATCTCTGTCTTTTCAGCGGAGGACGCAATTTCCGGCGACGTTCCGTTTTCGCGGATGATCGCGAGCGGTGTGCCGACCGGGACCTCATCGCCGGGCCGGATCAGATACGATTCGATGGTGCCCGCGGTGAAGACCTCCGCCTCGATAACACCCTTGTCCGTGTCGATCTCGGCGATTATGTCTCCGCGGTTGACCCGCTCTCCGATCTCTCGGGTCCAGCCAACCAGGGTGCCGGCTGTCATATCGGCTCCCAGTTTAGGCATCCTGAATTCCGCCATTCTTAAAACATCTCCTTCGCCGCGGAAATGATCCTGGCGACGCTCGGCAATGCCGCTTCCTCCATATGCATAGCGTACGGCACCGGTACTTCTTCACTGCACACTCTCCGCACGTGATAATCGAGCTCATCAAAGGCGCCTTCCATAATCAGAGCGCTGATCTCCGCGGCGAGGCTGCAGGTCCTCCATCCTTCATCAACGATTACGGCGCGATGTGTCTTCGCTACCGATCTGAGAATGCAGGCATTGTCGAGGGGCCTCAGCGTCCGAAGATCCAGCACTTCCGCATCGATGCCTTCGGAAGCCAGCTCTTCGGCGGCGGACAGCGCTTTGGGCAGCGACCCGCCGTAAGTGATCAGACTCAGGTCGGCGCCGTTTCTACGGATCTCGGAATGCCAGGGGTCGAAACCACTGCCCGGGTCCTCGATCGCACCCTCTTCCGGGTAAAGCATCGCGTGCTCGAATATGATCACGGGGTCCGGGTCATCAAGGGCCGCCCCGAGCATGTACCTGGCGTCCGTGACGGTCGCCGGCGCAAGCACCTTTATTCCGGGCACGTGCGCATACCAGTTCTCGAGGCTGTGCGAGTGTTGGGCAGCGAGCTGGCGTCCGCCGCCCGTCGCCATCCGCACGACCAGAGGAACGCTGAACTGTCCTCCGGACATATGCCGGAAGGTCGCCGCAGTGTTTACGATCTGGTCCAGAGCTAGAAGGCTGAAATTGACCGTCATAACTTCGACGATCGGCCTCATTCCGCCGAGTGCCGCACCTATCCCGGTTCCGACGAACGCGGATTCTGAAAGCGGCGTGTCCCTGATCCGTTCCTCGCCGAACTGCTCCAGGAATCCCAGACTGCAGGCGTACGCTCCCCCGTACTTTCCAACATCTTCGCCCATCAGGAAGACCCGTTCGTCTCTTTCAAGGGATTCCCGCATAGCCGCCCTAACGGCTTCCCGATATGTAGTTTTCACACTCGCACCCATAGCTCCTCCCGGCCCCGTGGTCCAAAGATGTGAACGGCCGGCTGATCTCAGCCGGCCGCGGCTTCGCCTGCCTCAATGTGCAAGGGCGTTTTCTCCCTCGGCCTTTTCCTTGAGCGTCAACATCATCTTGCGCTCCATAAGAAAGTGCGCGGGCTCAAGCAACCCGTAACTGTAAAGTTTCTTCGTGAAAGTTTCGCCCCTTTCGCCGCGAACTCTTACTATCAGACGGGTCTGGTGTTCGTTCAAAGGCCTCAAGATGAACACCCAGCTTCCGTGATCTATCTCGTCGCGGAGTATCAGGTGCCTGTTTGGCTCCAACCCCACGACGTACCATCCGGCGGTGTCGTCGAACTTGCCGCCCATCCATCCCTCGCGGGCGCCGCGCACGAAATCCCCGACCCTTAGTTCCTGCCATTCCGGTTTGATCTCGTCAGCATTGTGTATGTCCAGGCCGACAAGGTTCTCAAGCCAGTCATAGCTGTAGAAGCCGCCCCGGTCCTGGCCTATCTGGACCAGCCATTTCCAGACCTCTTCAGGCGGAGCCTCAATTGTGATCGCGTGCGTCACCTGAAGGTCGGCATCCGGTTTGATCTCATCCCCGGGAAGCCACGCAGCAAGCTCTTCATCATTCGCACCCCAGCGAAGATGCCAGGGGCGGACGCCGAAAATATAAGCGGCCGCGAGCGCGCCGAGCCCGCCAACAGCGGCCGCACCTATCGCGGTTCGTTTCAAAGTCTTCTTTTCCATTTCAATTTCTCCTTTTACCCCGTTCCTCGGTTTCGCGGCCGTCAGACTTTTTCGGCGACGACCTTCTTCTTAGCGGGTGTATTTGCGTGTTTTCCGATATGCGCCTCGAACCACTCGCCGGCCAGTCTTGCCGCCATTTCCAAAGTGCCCGGCTCTTCGAAAAGATGTGTCGCGCCCGGGACCAGTTCAAGCTTTCGCTCGCAGGTCATCTGGCTAAGCGCGTGTTTGTTAAGCGTGATGACGTGGTCGTCCATCTCGCCCACGATCAGAAGCGTTGGCGATTTGACCCTGCGAAGCGCCGCCCCCGCGAGGTCGGGCCTGCCGCCCCTCGAAACCACGGCCTTGATCTTATCGCCGAGGTCCGCCGCCGCGACAATTGCCGCGCCTCCCCCGGTACTGGCCCCGAAGAATCCGATCTTAAAATGCGCAGTTTCGGTCGATGCCTGCACCCAGTGCGTTACCGCAACGAGCCTGCTCGCTAGCAAGCCTATGTCGAACCGCAAATGCGCGGTGTGCCGGTCCACCTCTTCTTCGCCTTCAGTCAGCAGATCGAAAAGCAGGGTCCCGAAGCCGAAACCGTGAAGCATTCTCGCCACATACCGGTTTCGCGGGCTTCGGCGGCTGCTGCCCGAACCGTGCGCGAAAAGCACCAGGCCCTTTGCCTCGAAAGGGACCTCGAGGTCGCCGTGAAGCGTCACTCCGGCAGCGGGGATCAGCAGAGATCGTGTTGCGTTTTCAAGTACGTTCATTTCAAATACCTCCTAGAGTCCCGTGGGGAATGTCTCCGGCGCTTCGCCTTCCTCCCATCTTGCCGTTCTTTCGAGAGGTTCGACCGCCCTGGTTTCATCGATATGGATAACCGCGTCGAATTGTCTGGAAACCCGCGCGTTGAAGTAGTGGCTCTGTCGTTCGGTTTCGGGTCTGTAGATGACGCCTATCGCCCTTTCCAAAAGCGGCTCCCTGAGCGCAGATTCGGCGAACGAATGTTCTTTCATCAGAACCAGGAAGCGTTCAAGACCGGTCGCGTGGAAGAGATTCTCCACACTTCCGTTCACAGCGGGCCTGACCCTTTTTCGTTCCGCGGGCTCGCCCCAGTTCGAGGCGGCGGTCACTGTTCCGTGATCGGTCGTAAATCCGACGAGAACAGCGTCGCGTCCGTGTTTCTGCCTTGTGAGCTGGCCGACGTTCCATTCTCCTCTTTGCCCCATTTCTGTTTCTCTGGCATCCCCGAGATGTGAATTGTGCTCCCAGACGACTATTTTTGCCGCTCGGCCGTTTGCTCCGGTCAGATGTCTTTCCAGAGCGTCAAGCGTCTCGGACATATGAGCGTCACGCAGATTCCAGGACGAAACGTCGCTCTTGTACATCGTCCGGTAGTACTGTTCGGCGTTCTTGACAAGCCGTGCGTTCTGTTCGGCGTAGAAGAAGTCGTCCTTCGCGGCGCGACCGTCCATGCGGGCGAGCTCCGCCGATCGTCTCTGGAGCTCGACCAGCTGGGCGATCACATCCCGTTCACACGATTCGGAGAGCCCGAATGCCGCTGAATATCCGTAGAGTTGCGTGTCCTCTCCAAAATGGTCGAAACACGCGTACCGGGCGCGCGCGCGCCCTGCTCCTTCGGGATCCACTTTGTCGAGGTATTGAAGCACCGCATCCATCGAGGCATGCAGGCTGTAAAGGTCGAGGCCGTAGAACCCGACCTTTGGCTGACCTTCCGGAAGATCGTCATTGTGAGCTCTGAGCCACCCGACAAAATCCAGAATATCCGCGTTTCGCCACATCCACTGCGGGAAACGCTTGAAGCCCGAGAGCGCATCGACAGCCTCGTAGTCCCCGCTTTCGCCGCGTACATACCGGTTGATCCGATAAGCATCGGGAAAGTCAGCTTCGACGGCGACGGCGTTGAATCCTTCTTCCAGGATAAGCCGTTTCGTGATCTGCGCTCGTTCCCTGTAAAACTCATGCGTGCCGTGGGATGCCTCGCCGAGCAACACAAAACGCGAGTCACCGATAAATTCGATCAGAGGATCGTAATCGGTGATCTCGTCTGTGCGCAGAGGGAAGGCCTCTCCGGCGATTACTTCATCGATAAGACTGACGCCAGGACTTGCCAGCATTGCAAACACTCCCCGGGACCGGGAGGGCCGGCCCCTCTCCGTGCCGGAAGCTGCCGCCACCACCTTCCGCGCGTTCTTGTTCAGTTATGCTTTCGTCTTTTGAGAACCGCAACAACCGTACCGCTTGAACCAAAAGGATGGTGTCGCGAAACCCCTGTTTTTGGGGCGTTCAGAAGAAGAGTGCTCAGGCGCGGCGCACTTCGTGCGGGATATTGCACGGGGTAAAGCGGGAATTCACGCGTGTGAGTTATTGAAGGGGATGAAAGGGGATGGAAATTCTAAGTTAAGAGCAAAAACTGATAATGAAGAGTGACGGAATGCAGGAGCAGGAATGTGCGATACTTACCGCTGACCTCTTGCTCTTTTGCGATCGTTCTAGTTTTCAATCACCCTTCGGTATTTCTTCCATCTCTGTTCCACGCGATCGAAACTCGAACTGAACCTCGGGATCTGCAGTTCTGTTGCCGCGATGAAGCGGGTTGCCGCCGGGAAGAGACTATCAGGTGAGCCAGAAAAAAGTGATACTACTTCAGAAGTTTGGACTCGTGCTTTGATTTGAGGGCCGGGAGTTCCTTGTAGGACCGATTCAAGGTCGAAAGCAGGTTGTATTTGAAAACGTATGCGATTGCCGCCAGACCGTCCTTGAACCCGATCTTCTTTCCTTCTTCGTAGGTGCGCCCGTAATAGCTGATCGGCACTTCGTAAATGGCGCACTTTAATTTCGCGAGTTTTGCAATCACCTCGACCTCGAAGCCGAAGCCTTTGGAGGTGATCACCATGTTCCGTATGATCTCGCCCCTAAACGCTTTGTAGCACGTCTCGACATCGCTCATATTGAAATTTGTGAGGCAATTGGAGCAAAACGTGAGGGTCTTGTTGGCAAGATAGTGGGTAAAATAAAGGACCCGCGCCGTACGCTTGATCATGAATCGGGATCCCAGCGAAGCATCCGCATGACCATTTATTATCGGCGCGATCACGTCCCCTATCTCATCAGGATCGTATTCGAGGTCCGCGTCCT
>JAHEEZ010000203.1 GCA_024640445.1 Acidobacteriota bacterium
ACAAGGCGGTCCTGACGCACGGCTGGGTCGTCGACGGCGAGGGGAAGAAGCAGAGCAAGTCGCTCGGCAACGTAACATCACCGAAAGAAGTGATCGCAAAATCGGGAGCCGAGATTCTGAGGCTTTGGGCGGCAGCGGTCGATTACACCGAAGACGTACGCTGTTCCGACGAGATTCTTTTACGGGTCGTGGACGCGTACCGCAAGTTCAGAAACACGCTTCGCTACGGGCTGGGAAATCTCGACGGATTTGATCCGTCGCGCGATGCGGTACCGTTCGAGGAACTGCTTGAGATCGACCGATGGGCGCTTGCGAGCCTGGATCGCGTGATCGCGAAGGTGTCGGACGGATACGAGGATTACAACTTTCAGTCGGTTTACAGGACGCTCTACGATTTTGTAACGGTCGCGCTTTCGGCTCGTTATTTCGACATCATCAAGGACAGGCTCTACATCTACGCTCCGCGTTCCCATGCGCGGCGGTCTGCCCAGACGGCGGTCTTCAAGATAGTGGAAAGCCTTGCCACGATGATCGCGCCGATCTTATCTTTCACGGCTGACGAGGCGTACGAGAACATCCCCGGCGTAGAGTTCGGATCTGTGCATCTGGCTCATTTTCCTGAGCCCGCAGGCGCGGATGATCCGGAACTTCTCGAGCGATGGGAAAAGATCTTCGCAGTCCGGGACGAGGTCCTCAAGCGGCTTGAAGAAGCGAGGAATCAGAAGATCATCGGCTCCGGGCTTCAGGCAAGGGTGCTTTTGACCGTGGATTCCGGCACGTTCGAATTCCTTCGGCCTTACTTTGGCGACCTTCGGTACATCTTCATCGTTTCGCAGGTTGAAGTGAGCGAGGGCGCTTCGATCGAGGTCAAGATCGCGAATGCGGACGGCGAAAAGTGTGAACGGTGCTGGAATTTTTCGGTAGAGGTCGGCATAGACGAAAGGTATCCGACCGTGTGCGAACGCTGCGTCGCGGCGCTCGATGAACTTTTCAAGGCTGAAGCCGCCTGATCGGCGGCCTGCTGTCCTGGAGGAGGGCCACTATGTTCTTGAAGAAGATACATTTTTTGCTTTCCCTGGTCTTGATTTCTGCCGTGTGTGTTTCCGCTCAGGCTGTCCACTCGCCCGGGAAGGGATCTCAGGAGCGGAAGGATATCGTCGACGCGCTCCGTGTCCCGGTCAAGAAATCACTTAAACAGGATGTCATTTTTATCATCAACGACCTCAACGTATCGGGGACGTGGGCGTTCCTTGGCGGTGCGCCGCAGACGCCTTCAGGGGACGCTCCGGATTATTCGGGAACGATCTACGCTGAAGAGTTTGAGAACGGCGCGTTCGACAACAACATCTTCGCACTGCTGCGCAAGAGCGGCAGCAAATGGAAGGTGATCAAGTATTTCATTGGCTGCACCGATGTCTGTTACGCGACCTGGTGGAAGGAATACAAGGCGCCGAAATCGATATTTCCCTACACGGAATAGCAGCGGCGGCAACTGGCGGTATTGGTAAGTGAACAAGAAAGACTTTATCTGGAAACTCGGCTACCTGGCGGCGTCAGGGGCCGTTTTTATGCTCGATCAGGCGACAAAGGCGTGGGCGCTGCGAAGGCTTCGGTTCCGTTCGGAGATCGAGATCATTCCTGATTTCCTGAATTTCTCGTACGCCCAGAACACGGGAGTCGCCTTCAGCATGTTCGACGGCCACGGCGACGCCGGAAGATGGGCGCTCTCCGGACTGGCGTTCGCCGCCGCCACGCTTGTGATCTATTTTCTGTGGCGAACTCCGCGCACCGACGACCGCATCCTTGGCGCTTTGGCCTTGCTTCTGGCGGGGATCGTCGGGAACGTGTCGGACCGCATAAGGCTTGGTTTCGTGGTGGATTTCATAGACGTTCAGTTTGGGAGATGGCACTATCCGACCTTCAATATTGCAGACATGGCGATCTGCATAGGAGCCGGACTTCTGATCCTGGATATGTTTTTGAGGAAGGACGGTCGAAAGAAGGTTGAGGATACGGTGCCCGATGGCAGTTGAATTGAGAGAGATCACCCGGGAGAACTTCAACGAGTGCATTGGCCTGAAGGTCGGCGATGATCAGAAAGCGTTTGTTTCCGAAAACGTACTTTCGATCGCACAGGCAAGAATTCTGGCAGAACTTGAGATCAGAGCGGTTTACAGCGCAAAGGACATGGTGGGGTTCGTAATGTACGGGCTTGATACTGCGGTAGACCGGTATTTTTTGGTCAGGCTGATGATCGACAAGGGCAGTCAGCGGCTTGGTTTTGGCCGTTGGGCGACCGAAAAGGTCATTGAAGAGCTCCGAAAGCAAGAAGCCTGTGACGCCGTCTATCTTTATTACGTGCCGGAAAACCACGCGGCGAGAACGCTTTACCGATCGATAGGCTTCGAGGAAACGGGCGATGTCGATGAGAAGAGCGGTGAGATCCTGATGCGGTACGATTTCAAGTAAAGCCCGGGAGAGGCAGATGTATCCAGAACTTTTCAGAATAGGTAATTTTCCGATCAATACTTACGGAGTGCTTCTTGCTCTGGGTCTGGTACTTGCTCTTTTCACCGCCGCCCGCCTTGCGGTCCGCGACGGACTTCCCAAGGAGAGGATCTATGATCTCGGACTTTGGACTATCCTTGGCGGGCTTCTCGGCTCCAAGATCCTGATGATCTTCACGGAAGACCATGTTCAGGTCCTTTCGCTCGACTTCCTCCGTTCCGGAGGAGTCTATTTCGGAGGATTCGTCGGCGGATTCGTCACTCTGGTTGCGTTGATCAGGCTCTACGGGCTTCCGTTCTGGAAGGTGGGAGACGCCTTCGCTCCAGGTGTAGCGCTCGGTCAGGCTCTGGGAAGGCAGGGATGTTTTTCCGCCGGCTGCTGCTGGGGAAAACCGACCACGCTTCCATGGGGTGTTCATTTCACCGAAGCCGGCCACGCCAACACGGGAGTTCCGATCTACGGAACTGACGGAAGTGATCTTTTCCTGCATCCGACCCAGCTTTACGAGTCGTTCACGATGCTCGCGGTCTTCATACTGCTGGTCTATTTTCACCGCAGAAAGAAGTTCGACGGTCAGATCCTTCTCGCATACGGCATCATCTACAGCGTGTTCAGGTTCCTCGTGGAATTCGTACGCGATGACCCCAGGGGCGACATACTTGGCATCACTTCGGCGACCGGCCTTTCAACCTCGCAGCTGATCAGCCTTGTCGTCGCCGTTGTTGCGATCGTACTGTTCTTCCGCTTCAGGGGCCGCGGAACAGCCGGCGCCGAAGAAATGAAATCCGAATCCTGAGAGTACAATTCTTACCTTGTCACAAAATAACGAGACACTTGAATTCCTGACAACTCCCGACGACGCCGGAAAGCGCCTCGATGTCTTTCTGTCGGAAAAGGTCGAAGACCGCTCGCGCTCGAGCCTGAAAAAGTTGATAGACGAGGGCGCGGCTCTAGTCGACGGGGCGCAGGCGAAGTCCTCGCAAAAGCTGAAAGACGGAGAACGGGTGACGGTCGAACTGTCCGAATCACCGGATGAACGCTTTGAGCCGGAGAACATACCGCTCGAAATAGTGTATGAGGACGAGTATCTTGCGGTAATCGATAAGCCCGCGGGGATGGTGGTGCATCCGGGCGCGGGGATAAGCAGCGGAACGCTGGCCAACGCGGTCGCTTACCATTTCGATCTTGAAACTCCTTCTCCAGGCTCGGGGCGGGAGAAGCGCGTCGGCATCGTCCACAGGCTGGACAAGGAAACGTCCGGACTGATCGTCATCGCAAAGAACGAATTGACCCAGGATAAGCTTTCCGAACAGTTTGCTTCCAGGAAGGTGTCGAAGGCCTACATCGCTCTCGCCCACGGGTTCGTTCGGCGTCTTAACGGCAAGATCGACGATCCTATCGCGCGCGACAGGAAGAACCGTGTAAAGATGGCCGTCGATAAGAACGGGCGAAACGCTTTGACCCTCTATACCGTTCGGCAGAGGTTCGAGCGGTTTACGTTGCTGGACGTAGACATTAAAACCGGCCGAACCCACCAGATCAGGGTGCACCTTGCTCACATCAAACACCCGATCGTCGGAGACACGGTTTACAACGAAGGCCGCGACAATATGATCCCGGACGCGGTCGTTAAGAAGCGCATACGCGAGACCGGAAGATTCTTCCTGCATTCCGCCAAGCTGTCTTTCACGCATCCTGTCTCGAAGGAAACGCTTAGTTTCGAAAGTCCTCTGCCGGAGGAGCTTGTTTCACTGCTGGCGATGATACGGGAGCGAGGTCTTTGACGCCGCTGCGCGGCTGGAAGATTCGTGGGCGCCGATTACCGTGCGCTGAAGCGCACGGCTAAGTTACGTGGTCGCTATCGCGACCGGTGGTCATCTATTCATACGATTTGAATCTGACTCTGAACTCCAGGTGTTCACGATTTCATCATCGCGTAGCGATGGCGTATTTTAGCCGTGGCCTTCAGGCCACGGTGCGCCGACGTGAAATTTGATTTAGTCGCGTAGCGACGTCCCGTCAACGCAAGAAGAGGCGGCCTGAAGCCGCCTCTTCTTACTTCCCCTGCTCAGCAGTTTATTTCGAATCGCACCACTTTCCTGCTTTCTGAAGGCACTCGAAGTGCTTGATGAAGATCATTTCCTTCTCAAGCGGTTTTCCGCTGCCGTCCTTTGTGAATTCCAGGTAAGCGTCAGGCGAGATCGCGCCGAAGCGGGGGTCCCTGATCACGTTCACCATAAGGAAAGAGGAAAGTTCCTTGTAGGGGAAGCTTCTGACCCTCTGAGAGATCATCCCCCATCGCGTGAGCTGCTTGATCTCGTCCGAAGACCGGATGATCGGGGTCCCGTCCAGAGTGGAACCGTTTGCTCCCACGATCTTTTTGAGGATCTCCTGACCCTCCTTCGTATAGGCCTTTTTTGTGTACTCGACGATCACTGCGGTAGCGAGTCCCAGGGGATTCTTGTCCGGGCCGCCCGCGGCGAGGTCGATCACAGCAGACTGACGCTCAGCATTCTTGACCGAAGTACTGGGAAATAGATAGACGGCTCCGCTGTTTGCGGTTTCGAAGGCTTTTTCACCTACGTCGTCGGTCCTGAAGGCATACTTGTAAACGTCGCCGTAGAACGCCCAAAACACAGGATTGCCATTGATGTCATAGCCCGTCCGGGTCTCGATAATACGGACGTCTCTGTGAATGTCGTCGTTTATATAGTCGAAAACGGAAGACTTGTCGAGACCGGTCCGCCTCGCGACGATCGCGGCAGGGTCGATCCCGTTGATGACATAGAATTTGTCGGAATAATCGAAAGGCCTTCTTTCTTGCTGGTACGTGTAGTTGTCCTGCGCGGCCGAGGGAATGACAAGAATTGCTGCAATAGTAAAGATAAGGGCCACTGCGCTGATGATCTGTTTCATTTCTTTTTCTCCTTCTCCGTGTGTTGTTTGTGCCCTTCTGATAAGACAGTGCGAAGAAGAAGGGAATAAAGACAAATCTTTTCCTGATCGCGTAGCGATGGCGTGAGTGCGCAGGTCCGTTCTTCATCGCGTAGCGATGACGTATCTTAGCCGTGGCCTTCAGGCCACGGTGCGTCCGCGCGAAAATCGTTGTAGTCGCATAGCGACGTCGCAAAAATATTGAATCGGTCTGGAACCTGTGCTTCAATAATCGGCACTCCCAAGAGCGGCTTCTCTCACCGAAGCCGAAACCAAACCTATGCCAAATACCTATTCCTCACAGTTCGTTCACATTGTATTCAGCACGAAGAATCGCAGGCGCCTGATCTCGGAAGAGATCGAAAAGGAAGTCTGGAGATTCATCAGCGGTATTGCGAAAAGATCCGGGGTGACGCCGCTCAGAGTGGGCGGCTACGACGACCACGTGCATCTGCTTTTGATGACAAGACCGACGATTGTCGAAAGCAAGCTTGTTCAGCAGATCAAAGGCGAATCCTCGCGGTGGATCAGTGAACACTTCTCAAACAAGCGAACTTTTGGATGGCAGGACGGCTACGCGATCTTCACGGTCAGCAGATCGGCAGTGGACAAAGTAGAGAACTACATCAAGAATCAGCGGCGCCATCATTCGAAAATGGGTTTCGAGGACGAATACCGCAAGCTACTTGAACTCCACGATGTCGACATCGTTGACGAGAAATACCTCTTCGGCTGACTGCGACGCCGCTACGCGGCTAGATGATGACGGGGGACCGTTTACCGTGCGCTGAAGCGCACGGCTAAGTTACGTGGTCGCTAGCGCGACCGGCGTGCATCGCCTCATGCATTTCGAAATTGACGCTGCGGTCTAGTTGTTCGCGGGCTCTTCATCGCGCAGCGATGGCTTGAGTGCGCAGGTCTATTCTTCATCGTGCAGCGATGGCGCGAATTGCGAGGTCTGTTCTTCATCGCGTAGCGATGGCGTATCTTAGCCGTGGCCTTCAGGCCACGGTGCGTCCGCGAAACGTTGGCGTAGTCGCGTAGCGACGTTCTGACGCGAATGACGCCGCTACGCGGCTG
>JAHEEZ010000019.1 GCA_024640445.1 Acidobacteriota bacterium
CCCGAAGACCTAAAACGGAATGCAGTCATAATGGCGGCTTTCGTTTATCAGTCAGCGATGATGGACGGCAAGATCCCCAGAAAGGCCCCTCCGGGCGGGGCTCAGTAGTTCGCACACCGTTTAGCCCGCCCGTTTACGGGTGGGGACAGAATTAACGAAAAAGGCGATGGAGCATTCTCCATTGCCTTTTTTTCTGTCCTACCCGAACCTCGTCGGTCGATCTTCTTGTGCCAGTCGCTACCGCTCCGGGTACCGCTTTCGGGAATCTCAGCCGCCCAGCAATTCCTCAACCTGGGCCATCGTAATGGCTTCTTTGACCGGAGCTTTTCCGGTGCGATATTCCATCATCCGCTCGACATATTTCGCGATCACATCCGCTTCGAGGTTTACTTCGTCTCCTTCTTTCAATGCAGAAAGATTCGTAACCTCCCAGGTCTTGGGGATGACCGCGATCTCAAAGTGTTCGTTCGAAAGTGAGGCGATCGTAAGCGAGATGCCTTCAACCGAGACCGATCCTTTGAACACAAGATACTGACCGATCTCTTTCGGATAGCCGATCTTCACAGTCCAGAAATCACCCTCGGCAACGGCGCCAAGAAAGGCCCCTCGCGCATCGACGTGGCCCTGCACTATGTGGCCCCCGAGCCTTGTCGCCGGCGTCACCGCCCGCTCAAGATTTACGCGCGATCCGGGTCCGAGGCTTCCGAGCGTAGAACGTCGCAGCGTTTCGCCGGAAACGTCCGCCGCGAACGAATCCTTTCGGACATCCAACGCGGTGAGGCAAACCCCATTAACCGCGATCGATTCTCCTTCCGCCGCGTCGGACGTTACGACCGACGCCGAGATCCGGATACGGGCACCGTCGCGCTGTTTCTCCATACCCGCGACGGTCCCGAGTTCCTCGATAATTCCTGTGAACATTTAATTAATGCCGGTCGGCCAGAAGCTAAAACCAAGGCTTTCTTCCCACAATGTAAGTCTGAACGAACTCCTCGTC
The DNA here is from genome assembly GCA_024640445.1 of Acidobacteriota bacterium. Lineage (GTDB taxonomy): Bacteria > Acidobacteriota > Blastocatellia > Pyrinomonadales > Pyrinomonadaceae > Aridibacter. Next base: position 998 of record JAHEEZ010000019.1, read on the forward strand.
AGACTTCGTGAGATACATGATGCCTTCGATGATGCCGATCACCGAGATGACCAGCGAGGGTATTCCGCAAAGGAACCAGCCAACGACCTGAACAGCGATCATGATGATGCCTTCATTGTTATAGCCCAGCACGAATTTGTGTATGCCAAAGCCTCCGAGCAGTATACCCAGAACTCCCGCAAGGACTTTCTTGTCCGCACCCGGGATCTGCTGTCCGCTGCGGGGCTGGGACTGCATTTGCTGGTTTTCATACGAAACCGGAAGCATCGATCCGCAATTGCGGCAGTAATTTTCGAGACCTGTGTTCTCAGCGGCGCAGTTGGGACACCGGACGATCTTTGTGGCCATAATTATTTCCTTGTATTCGGAGGATTTTTCAAAGATATTTATTTAATTCCTATGCTTTGTCAATACATACGAACCGGAGACCGCGCGGTTCGTATGTTAATGACACAGATCCTGCAGAACATCCGCGTTAGCAGTGCAGGCAATATTCCGCGATCCAATTTTTGGTGTCAGGAGAAATAGAAATGAAACAGTGCTTGATCCTTATTTTCGCTGTCATTCTGACCTTCGCGTCGGCAGTGACGACGCTCGCCGATGTGACTGTAAGAGAAAAACAGACCATGTCCGGACAGACGATGGAAAACACAACTTACATCAAGGGCAAGCGTCAAAGGACGGAAACGATGAGCGGAGCCATGGTGTCGATTACGCAATGTGACGCAAGAAGGGAGATACGGATCAATCCGGCGCTTCAAACCTATTCGATTACTCCTTTTGACGATTCCGGCGCGACCCGCGGAAGCGTTGCGCCGGTCACCGGGCGCGCGGGTGCTCCGGTAGAAAGAGGCGGGACCGTTACGATGACATCTACGATAAGGGACACAGGTGAAACGAAACAGATGTTCGGATACACCGCGCGCCACATACTTACGAATGTAGTATTCGCCTCATCGCCGGACGCTTGCTCGGTCAACAACACAAGGATCGAAACGGACGGATGGTACATCGACGACAATTTCGGCTTTGACTGCGGCGACACGGCAGCAAGATACAAGATGCCGGCGATGAATTCCCAATCCGGCTGCCGCGACCGATATGTAACGAAAACACTTGGCACGGCCAGGAAGGGCCTGGCATTGATCGAGAACACGGCAATCTTCAGCGGAGAAGACGGGCAAGGATTCCGTTTTTCAAAAGAGGTCGTAGAACTTTCAAAAGCGGAACTCGACCCGGCGCTGTTCGACATCCCTGAAGGGTACAGTCTGGCGAGTGATGACGGTGCCGTGTCCAATCCCGCCTTGGCGGGTTTGCCCGGGGTGCGCCCGCGCGGGACGGTCCCCACGTCTTCGACCGCCTCGCTTCCGGTTCCTTCCGATGAAACTCCTTCAACGTCCATCGGGGCGAAGCGCGAAGGCGTTTTGAGGGTCGGCATCGGTAATATGAGGGTAACCGCGGTCGAAGAGAGTATTTCTTCCGAGGATCTGGCATCGGCTTTCCGAGCTACTTTTATCAAGAACCTCAGCAGTCCCAGCGTTGAAGTTGTCCTGCTGGAGGGGCAAACTCCGTCTGCAATAGAGGCAGAGGCAAAAAGTTATGAGTGCGATTTCGTCATTTATGGTGAGATCGCGCATAAGAAGGGCGGCAGCGGCTTCGGAAGCATGTTAGGAAAGGTGGTCGCTCCGGCTGCCGGAAGTGCGGCGGCCGGCGCGACCGGGACCGCTGCGGGAGTCGCGGCGAGCCAGGCCGTTTCAGCCGCTATGATTTCGGCCAGCAACATTGCCGCGAACATCAAGGCCAAGGATGAGATCACCTTCGGACTTAGACTCGTCAGGGCTGATGGTTCAGTCGCGGCCGCAAAGCAGTTCAAGCGGAAGGCGAAATCCAACGGCGAAGATCTGGTGACGCCGATCGTCGATGACGCCTCGGCTGCAGTAACTGGTTCGTTCGGCAGATAATGGCTGATCAGCACATTCGGCACCTGATCCACTGTCGGGAGGGTGGGCGCGCATCGCCGCGTGAGCATGTGAATAGCTCACGCGTGGCTTGTGCCTTCTGACAGGCGAGATCAGGAGAGTTACGCCTATGAGATACCTGCTAATTGCTTCATATATCGTGGTTGCAGCGCTGGCCGTGTTCGCTCAGAACAATGAACAAAGGTCACCCGCGAAGAACACAGATCCCGATGCGGCGGAGATGGTCACGTCTGATGCCGACCTCGGCTACTACATCGGCTTCAAGATCGCTGAAAGCTATTACTCGAAAGCGGAGGATAAGAAGCAGGCTGTAAGGGACATACTCAACATCACGGATATAGGAGCGTTCCTGAAGGCAAGCGGTTACCCAAAGAAATTCGGAGGGGCAAAATGAGGTTTTCAAGACTCGTGTTCCTTTTCGCGGGAGTTTCCGGTCTGGTGATGCTGGTCCCGCAGTATTTTCTGGAGGCAAAGAACGCGTTGGAATTCCCGCCGGCTATCACGCATCCGGAGTATTTTTACGGATTCATAGGAGTTGGCAGCGCATTCCAGATAGTTTTTCTGATCATCTCCACCGATCCTCTGAGATTCCGGCCCCTGATGTTAGCTTCAGTGGTCGAGAAATTCTCATTCGCGATCGCCGTGTTCGTGCTCTACTATCAAGGCCGGTTGGCCGGATTGCTGACCGGCTTTGCAATGATGGACCTGATTCTGGGAATTCTGTTCGTGATCAGTTTCGTGCTGACCGGAAGGCTTGATACCAAAGTAAGCTGATTATGATAGACGATCTGCCAGTCTGGATCCCGATTCTTATGGCGGCTTCGGCAGTCTTCGCCGCGGTGATGTTCGTCTGGGCTTCAGCGGCCTCGGGCGCCGGCGCAAGAAAGGTTGTCGCAATCGCGGTGATCTCGGCCGTGATACTGACGGTTCAGGGTCCACTAGCCTATTCGGGCTACTATCTCACGACCAATTCGATCCCGCCCCGATTCCTTTCGGCTGCGCCCCCAAGCGTGCTCATCATGATCGCGTTGGTCCTCTTTTTACTGCCTAAGGGCAATTCTCCGCTGAAGATCCTTACCCTGCTCCACACCGTGCGCATTCCCGTCGAGATCGTACTCTGGCAGCTCTTCATCTACGGCTACGTTCCGAAGATCATGACATTCGAGTCGATCAACCTCGACATTCTGTCTGGCCTGACCGCTCCGCTCGCGGCCTGGATCGGATTTCGGGGTGGGCGCGTGCGCAGGAGCTTTCTGATCATATGGAACCTTGCCGCGTTGATCCTGCTTTTCAACATCGTGTGGCACGCAGTGTTCTCAGTTCCGACACCTTTCCAACGTTACGGATTCAACCAACCGAACTTGGGGGTGCTGTATTTTCCGTTCATATGGCTTCCGGCATTCATTGTTCCGGCGGTATTCGCCGCACACGTATGGAGTCTTCGTGAGCTGTTGGTTCGTGAAAAATAGAGACGTGAGAGGTTCAGTTGCGGCGGGTGAGCATGACCGCGTCAGTAAGGAGCCTTCGGGTCACCACTGCATTGCGTTTTCCATCCGGCGCGATCGCGAGCTTGTAGGTAGATTCTGACGCTGAAGAGACATATGGCACCGGACTTCCGCCATCAATATCGATGCGCCATATCGTGGACTGGAACCTGTCCCTTCCCGTGAAATCCATGAACAACAGGCCCTTCCCGTCTGGTGTCCACATAAGCACGTTAATGGGAGAAATGTCGAGGACGGATTCAGGCTCGGAAGACTGAAGGGTCTTGATCCCAACTTTGTATCCCTCCGTGGCGGAATCGTAGAAACTATACGCTATCTTCGTGCCGTCAGGTGAGAGCGCCCAGCGCCCTTCAGAGAAAGTGTCGAATTCCGAAAATGTCCCGTCAGAGAACAGGTACTTCCCGATCACTCGCTTGTCCGTTCGGGTCCACGTGAAGTAAAGGAGTTTGCCGTCCGGCGCGACGACCGGATCTTCGACCGCGCCCGCCACATCGATCAGCATCTTCGGTGACGTCCCATCGATTCCCATCTTCCAGATCTTGCTTTCACCTGAACGCTCGGAAACGAAGAATACCTGGCTTCCGTCAATGGAAACCGCCGGCTTGAGGTCGTTCGATGTGTCCGGAGTGAGCTGTTGCCGGCCGCTCCCGTCAGCGTTCATGATCCAGATGTGCGGTCGATTGTTATCCACAGAGTCGTAGAGAATCCGGCCGTCAGGAGTCCACGTCAGGCTTAAATAGAAGGTCGGTTCCGAGGTGATTCTGCGGTAATCCGACAACCGGCCTCCTTCTCCCACCCATATGTCTTTGGCGTCGATCCTCTGCGCGGCGACGATCGTCCGGCCGTCGTCGCTCGCGCTAATGCCAAAGTAGACATTCAGATCGTTTGTGATCCGCACCATCGAACTGCCGTCGCTCGACACGTAATACAACTGGGTCAGATTGGAAATGGGATCGACCGCGTTCATCAGGATCCCATTCCCGTCCTTCAGCACAACGAGCTCGTTCAACGCCGGTTCCCGTTCACTGATAATCACGCGTTCTTCTCCGCCTTCGGCGGGAATCTGAACAAGCGACCAATACTCTTCACCTTTGTCCTCGCGGAACTTGATGAAATAGATGGATTTTCCGTCGTGCGAGAACTGCGGATCTTTGAACTTGATATTCGGACCGGCCGTCAGGATCGTCTTTTCCCCCCCGCCATCCACCGCATTAGCGCTTATCAACTGCATCTTGTCGAGATAACGGACCAGCAACACCCTTGAGTCATCAGGACTTACCGAACCAAGATCGTTTACATTGTCGACGAGCTTTCGGGGACTTCCGCCGAGCGCTGAAACTCTGTAAAGAGTGCCCCGTTTTGCAGCCTTTTTCGCCGTAATGAAATATATGTGACCGCCGTCGTTGGAGAATGTGAGCCCGCCCCAGTAGTGAGCATCGATGGGTTCCATCAACCTAAGCGTGGTCTTGTCCTCCACCATCCGTATCCAAAGTGAACGGTCGCCGTCGCCGTCGATCGTATTGTACGCGACCGACTTGCCGTTCGGGCTTATGGCAGCGTAAACGATGTCGTTGGACTGCGAAAGCCTCCGGAACGAGAAGTCCTCCACTCGAAAAGGCACTTCCCCGCCCATCCCGTAAAAATAGAAATAGCCGAGTATGATCGCGATCGCGACAAGGAACCCGCCGGGCACTATCAGAACCGGCCACCGCATCTTCCGCCGCCCGCGGAGTATCCGGTCTGCCGAATGCGGGTCCATCGATATGCCTGCCTCGACCGCCGCCTTGATCTCCTCAAGGATCACACGCACCTCGCTCATCGACTGAAACCGTTTCCGGCGTGTCTTTTCAAGGCACCTGTGTATAAGTCGGGCTAGCAGGAAAGGTGTTTCCGGTTTAATTTCAGTGACAGACACGGGTTCCGATCCCAGGAGCTTGCTGATGATCGAGGCGTAATTGTCACCCTGGAACGGCCGCTTGCCGGTGATCGCTTCATACATCACGATCCCGAGGCTGAAAATGTCGCTTCTCTGATCGATCTCCCGGCCCTCCGCCTGTTCGGGAGACATATACGCGGGAGTGCCGAGGACCTGTCCCGGAAGTGTAAGGCTGGATCCGGTAACCGACCGCTCGTGTTCCGCGCGATCAAGATACGCAAGGCCAAAATCGAGCACCTTCGGTGTTCCGTCCGGCTGAACCAGGATGTTCCCCGGTTTGATGTCCCTATGGATCACGCCTTTTCGGTGTGCGTGAGCCAAAGCGTCCGCAAGGGGTATGAAAGTGTCGAGAAATGCGCCGATCGGGAGAGGCCCGTCTTTCACGATCGCGCTCAATGGCCTCCCTTCGACATATTCCATGGTAAAGAAAGGCAGCCCGTCGATCTCCTCTACCGAAAAGACGGTCGCCACGTTCGGGTGATTCATCGACGCCGAGGCCTTCACTTCGGTCTGAAAACGCTTCAGGTAATCGTGATTGAGAGCGTAGAAAAGCGGCAGGGTCTTGATGGCGACCTCGCGATTCAGCTTCGTGTCCGCAGCAAGGTAAACTTCGCCCATACCCCCGACGCCAATCTTTCTGACGATCTTGTAATGACCCAGGTCCTGGCCGGCAGTCAGGGTGACGTCATTCTCTTCAAGCAGGTCACCGACCTTCATATAAGCCTGACCAGAGATGAAATCGCCGGCATCGGCATCGGCGTTTAGCAGCGACTGGACCTCCCGCAACAGCGTCGTGTCCTCGCCGCATGCGCGCGCAAGGAAATCCCGACGCTCGCGTGTTTCGACATCGAGGGCGGACTGGTAAAGTTCCGTGATCTTTTTCCAGCGTTCGGGGGTCATTTGTTGTTCCTGAGAGGCTTAATGCGCCGGACTAATGCTATTGCTGCAGGACGGTAGTTTAACACAAGATGATTTCTTCCCTTCACACTTCCGATTCACAGATGTGTCCGCTTTTTGCCGCCTGCTCCGTCTTTCCTATCGAGCGCCGGAATGACGCTCCCGTTCAAAACTAATTTCGGAGGAAATCATATGTTAGATACGATAGAAAGAAATACATACGCCGGCGGTTCCAACAAGTTCAGGGACACGCTTGTCATCTCGGAACGGGTCAACTGGAGGCTCGAGGATCTTGTGGGCAAGAACAAGAAGATGGACTTCAACCTCAGGTTTCTGCCTGAGAACTTCGCCCGGGTTGAAAAGCTCCCGTTTCTCAATAGTGAAGAGAAGAGGATACTGAACCAGATCCGCGGCCACGCTTACCTGCGTATCTTCGGACTCGTGGAAGAATTCATCCTCCCGTTTGTGATCGACCACGTGAGGCCCTGCCTCGACACGGACGATTACCGGGTAAGGGCGTTCCTTCAGTTTGCCGCTGAAGAGGCAAAGCACATCCAGCTCTTCAAACTGTTCGGAGACGATTTCCGAAGGGGATTCGGTACAGAATGCGGCGTCATCGGCCCGCCAAGCGCCATCGCCGAGGAAGTATTGTCGCATCAACCCCTGGGGATCGCACTTGTGATCCTGCACATCGAGTGGATGACCCAAAGGCATTATCTGGGAAGTGTCAAAGACGACAACGACCTTGACCCACAGTTCAAGAGCCTTCTGAAGCATCACTGGCTGGAAGAAGCTCAACACGCCAAGCTTGATGGACTGATGGTCGAAGCGATCGCGGACGGGATGACCAGGGAAGAGATCGTTGCTGGAGTGGAAGATTACCTTGCGATCGGGGGCTTCCTGGACGAAGGCCTGAGAGGTCAGACCGAGCTTGATCTGGCTGCTTTCGAAGCGGCGGCGCGTCCTTTGAACGATGCTGAGAAGACCGTGTTCCTGGAAGTACAGCACCAGGCAAACCGCTGGACCTACCTCGGAACCGGGATGACGCACCCCAAATTCCTCGAAACGCTCGAGTATCTCGATCCATTGGCGCGGGAGAAAGTCGAATCAGTTTCGGAGGTGTTCTGCTAAACCCGGTATCGCCATACGGGACGGCTTCGGCTCTTTTGTCTGTTTTTCGATAGATGAAAGAGCCGGGCCTGTTTCAAAAGAGCCGTGGTCGGAGGTCTGCCGTCGCCCGGAGCCTCCCCACCCGTGAACGGGTGGGCTAAACAATTCTCTGTTCACCGCTCACTGCTTACAACTCACCCACCCGTGAACGGGTGGGCTAAACAATTCTCTGTTCACCGCTCACTGCTTACCGCCAAAGCCATATCCAGCCATTTGTTCGTGAGTTTCTCCTGGATCGAGTTGGCACGCAGGCGGTCATTCAGGTTCTTGAAGTCGACGAAATCGAGATTCTGATCCTGGTTGAAGCACGAAAAGACAAATACCTCTTCGCCGGTGTGAGGGTTTATATGACGTTGAAGGCACTGTGCGCAGACCTCTTTCATCATGCACTGCATCGGCGAGTTGATGGAACCGATCGCAGTATGCTGTTCCTTCAGGTACGGTTTGAGCGACGTGTAGCGGGCTTCTTTCACACCGTTCATCATCCGGTCCGAACCGATCGCGATGATGCGGTCAACATCCCGGAGTTCAACGGTCTGCTCGCCCAGATCTCCCTTGGAGTACGCGATCATCGCCTCCACGATGTTCGCGCGTATGTGAGCGTCTTGCGGCCTGTGCGGCTCGATCTCCTTTCCCCAGTCCGTCGCCCAGATCACCTGATCGGTATTCGCCTCGATCTCTTCGCGCTTGAACAGGTCCGCCCCGTCCTTGTAACCGGCAAAATAGATCACCTTGTTGTTCTTTTCGCGCAGCGCTTTGGCGATCGAGAAAAGGACCGCGTTCCCGAGTCCGCCGCCCGCAAGCATGATCGTTTCGTTCTCAGGTATTTCGGTCGGCGTTCCGGTCGGCCCCATCACCACGACCTCTTCGCCTTCTTTCAGAAAGCGGCAGAGCCTTGAAGAAGTGCCCATCTCGAGCACGATCATCGAGAGAAGGCCTTTTTCCTCGTCCACCCACGCGCCGGTTAGCGCAAGGCCTTCCATCATCAGCCGCTTTCCTTCGACGATCGGGGCGTTGGTCTCAAAGTTCTGAAGCCTGTAGAACTGGCCGGGCTCAAATTTGCGGGCCTGCAGGGGCGCTTTGACGATCACATCGACGATCGTCGGCGTCAGCCGTTCAACCCTTACGACATATGCCCGAAGCTGCTCGTCCAGCGTCGCGGTCAGGTCGGAAAAGATCTTGTCCTTCTCGGCCTGCGGAAGCGCACCCCTTTCCTCGATCTCTTCCTCAAAGATCTCGGCCACCTTCTTGTAGCCGTCCTTCGCCGACGCCATCGCCTTCACAACATTCCCGGCATAGGCGGGATGATTGTCGCCGTAATACGAAATGAACTTTCCGTTATTTTCGTACGAGGTGAAGAATCCCGTTTTCGACTCATGAACATGAAGGTTTCCGTCGCCGTTGCGCGACACTTCGTGAGGTTCGAAGAACTGCCGCCACTCATCGAGTTTGAACGTGCCGGGAAACTCCTTTTCGTAGATAACGTTTGGCGCGGTACCGGCCGCGACACAGACCGTCCGGGCTGGTAAACGGACCCTTTCACCGGTCGAATCGAACCGTCCGGTTTCGTCGTTGTGGCGCAGCCTTTCAAAGACGATCGCACGGACGGCGTTATGTTCGTCGGGTTCCGCCTCGACCGGATTCATCAGTTCGATAAACTCGATCCCCTCCTCCAGAGCCTTCTGGACCTCTTCGTGATTAAGGCGGTACGCGGGTGAATCCTGCAGCCGTTTTCTGTATACGAGAGAGACGCCGCCCCACGAACGTACGAGCGGAATGAAATTCGGCTGCTCGCCTGCCTTTTCGGCGCGGGCGCGTTCCTCTCGAACCGCTCTGCCGTGAACCAGGAATTCGCCAAGGACCTTCTTCTCTTCTTCATCGAAAAGCTTCCAGACCTCTTCTTCGCTGAACTCTTTGGAGATCTCCTCGAACTTCTCGAGCATCTTTTCGACCTGCACGGGATAGTAAGCAAAAAGTTCGGTCGCGGTGTCGATGCCGGTCAAGCCGCCGCCGATCACCACTGCCGGAAGCCTGGCCTGAAGGTTCGAAAGCGTGTCCTTCTTGAATGCGCCGGTAAGCTGGAGCGCCATTAGAAAGTCGGAGGCCTGGCGGATGCCGCGGATCAGGTTGTTCTTCATCTTCACGATCGTCGGGCGGCCGGCGCCGGTCGCGATCGCAATGTGATCAAAGCCGTAGTTCCAGGCGTCATCGATCGTCAGCGTTCCGCCAAATCGTATTCCGCCATATGCGCGGAATCTCTTTCGGCGGGTCAGCATCAGCTGGATCATCGTCAGGAAGTTCTTGTCCCAACGCACCGTGATCCCGTATTCCGAAACGCCTCCGAATCCCGAGAGTATTCGTTCATCGAGTGCCGCCTTTATCTTGTTCACATCCTTCACCGGCATCGGGCAGACGGTGCCGTTCTTTCCCGTGTAGATCTCGTTAAGAGGTTCGATCTTCAGCCCGTCAAAGCCGATAACCCCGAAGCCTTCATTAAGAAGATAGTGAGCGAGCGTGTATCCCGCGGGTCCGAGACCGACGACCAGGACGTTCTTGCCGTTGTACGGCAGAGGATATGGCCTCAGCGCGTTCAGAGGGTTCCATCTCGAAAGCAGCGAGTAGATCTCAAAGCCGTAGGGGAGTTCCAGAACATCGGTCAGCGCGGAGGTTTCCGCCTGCGGTATGTTGACCGGTTCCTGTTTCTGGAAGATGCAGCCCTTCATGCAGTCATTGCAGATCCTGTGTCCGGTGCCGGCGCACATCGGGTTGTCGATGGTTACAAGAGCCAGAGACGCGATCGGATCGCCCTGCTTCTTCATCTGGTGCATTTCCGAGATCTTTTCATCCAGGGGGCAGCCCGCGGTCTTGATACCCAGCGGATTCATCTTTACGTTTCCGTCGCGTTCGTTGAGCCCGGTGGAGCATGAATCCTTGCCGCGTTCGTGGCAGATCAGGCAGTAGTCGATCTCCGCGAGCGAGTCGCGCATCGAGCCGCGCTCGTCAGTCAGCTTGAAGCCGTCTCTTCGCCTAAGCTCTTTTTCAAGGCCTTCGAGTTTCTCCGGGACCTTTGGGTCCGGCCTTTGAATGCGGACAAGATGCTGGTAATCAAGCGTGTGGGGCGTCTTGAAAGCGTACCAGTCAAACGCCTTCCTATAGAACTGATCAGCGGACCAGATCTCGTACATCTGCAGCACCGCCTGAACCTGAAGAAGTTCTCCGGCTGAATCGATGCCTTCGGCAAATGACGCGAAGACCTTACCGAACAGGCGATCCTTCAGCTTGTCGTAAGCGGCACCGATCTTCTTCAATGTCTCGGCCGCAGCGGAAGAAAGCGGGGTTCCCTTCTGCAGTTCCTCTTCGACGGTCATCAACGCTGCGACCACAGATGCTACTGCTAATTCATCATCGTGCAGGTAGGCCTCTGTGAAAGACGTGTTCTTCAGTTCCTTGATCGCATCCGAGACCTCGTTGCGGTTGAAGGCCGCAAGATCTTCTTCCTTGTATTTCCGAATAGCACGGCGCTGGACGAAGAACTTGTATTTCCAAAGGGGATCTTGTCCTGTGATCTCTTTCCTCAGGGACTCCCGCTCGGGGGCTATGTTGAACAATCGCGCCACAAAATCTGAAAGGAGGGGCGCCGCGTCGGTAAGTATCTTCGAGGCGTCTTTAGCTTCGAAACCCCCACCTTTGTTCTTTATGTAACTGGAAAGCCTCTCGTGAAGCCCGGCGTCCGCGAGGCGAACCTCAGCGTAGAAGTCCTCCGCAAGCTTCTTGAGCTTTTGCGGATCGTACAGGTCCGAATAGCGGTAACCCTGGATCCCGAGCTCCACGTCGCGGTCTGAGTGTTCCTCTTTGAAAATTGCCTCGGTCATATAACTCCAACAGAGTAAAAATCTGATTAAAAATGAAAAGGAAAATATATCATCCGCCTCCGTCGGGTAACAAAAGGGGGAGCGGCGGGAGGTTCCGATTTTTTGCCTAATGTGCCGAACATGTGTATATTTTGCAGGTATTTTCTGTTATTGGAACTTTCTTATCTCCAATAGCGGGTTTATATTAGAAGGTTGCCGGGACATGGGGGACAGCACGCTTTGACAGCGCTGTCCTTTATTTCCTTTTTTTGGAATCAAGCGCGAACTTTTTGATCTAGCAGTATGGAATCAGACGACCGATTACTTCAACTTCCCGAGATCCACGAACCTGGACCCTCCAAGGGCCTGCAGACGCCTCCACAGGATTATCCTCCGGCGTACGCGCCGTTTTACGATGACGACGCTTTGGGCGACGCTCGCTCGATCCGCGAGTACTTCAATGTTGTCTATAAACGGCTGCCTTTGATCCTCGCGATCACGATAATCACGACCGCGGCGGTGGCGTTCTATATGTTCCGTTTGCCGACCGAATATCAGGCAACGGCAACGATGATCATAGAGCCTCCCAAGCCGAAACCTACGGATACGCAGGGCGTAATGATCAATTTCGGATACGACCAGAACTACTACAACACCCAGTTGCAGTTACTTCAGAGTTCCGACCTGATGAAGGATGTAGTGATCCGTTTGGGGCTGTACGACCGGCAAGAACTGACAAAAGGCGGACGAAGAGGGATCTTTGAGACTTTGACGTCGATGTTCACCGGAGCTAACAAGAAGCCGGAGACTACTCCGACGCTTCCTGTGATCGCCTCCGGCGACGGCACGAACATCAAGCAGGTAAACCTGACTCCGGACCAAGATAAATTGGCAACCACCCATGCTCAGGAATTGGGAGCGAAATTTTCGGTTGAGAAGGTCGAGAGCACGAACCTGGTGCAGTTGAATATCAAGAGTACCGATCCTGAGCTCGCCAACAAGGTCGCCGACACCCTGGCCGATGAGTTCATGAACCAGAGTATCGAACTGTCTTTGAGGGGTCAGCGAAACGCCATGAAAGAGTTGGTCAGCTCAATTGGCGACCTCCAGCAAACGATCTCGGAACAGGAACAGAAATTCATAAATGAACTGAAAGCGAGCAACTTGCCTGTAGGGGACGGCAAAGTCAACGACCTGGCCGCAAACCGTTTGGGTACGGTCAGCGGTCAACTGCTTGAAGCGATCGACCAACGGCGCAAGCTTGAAGCTGAGTACGCCGCCGCGGTCCAGGCGAAGAACCCGTACGCGCTGTCGGATATTTCTGGTAGCGGAGTTGCGAGCCAGCTTCGCGAGATCAAGCAGGAGCGGACCGCAAAATTTGAGGAGCAGCTTCGCGATCTTGACGTGAAGATCAAGGAAGCCGAGGCAAATCTTGCCAAGCTCCGTGTCACGTACACGGACGAGTACAGAAAGGTCAAAGAGGCAAAAAGCGAGATCGAGCAGCTTCGCGCTTCCAAGATCAGCCTTGAGAAAGAGAGCAAAGCAAAGATCGAAGACGAATCGAAGACACTTGAAAAGGACGTACAGAAGGAAATAACCAGTGCTCTGGCCGCGAAACTTTCGACCGCCCGGCGTCGCGAAGCGCAACTATCCGCCGCATACGATAAGGAGGTGGCGAACGCCAACCTTCAGGGCCAGGCCGAGACCAGGCTGACTACGCTTCGGCGTGAGATCGAGACCAACCGCAAACTCCTTGACACTTATATTCAGCGCCAGAAAGAACAGGAGCTTGCGCTCGATGGTGCTCGTCCGGACAACATTAAGATCTCAGGGAAAGCCTCTTCTTCGTTCGTCGGCCCCAACCGCCAGCGAAATATTTTTATCGCGCTTTTTATATCGCTTGTCGGCGGTATTGGACTTTCGTTCCTGCTGGACTACCTCGATGATTCGATCAAGAGCTCTGACGACATTGGTAGAAGCCTAGGGCTTCCTACTCTCGGGCTTATCCCGCATCTGAAGACGCTTGACCGCAAAAAGACCAGGCTGCTGCCGGGGGCAAGCAGAGTGCCCTCAACCGAGTTTGTCGCGCTTGAAGACAACCGCTCTGGAATGGCTGAAGCTTACCGGCACCTCAGGACATCGCTCCTGTTCTCATCGGCCGGCAAACCGCCCGAGACGATTCTCGTTACCTCGTCACAGCCTTCCGAAGGCAAGACCACGACGGCGATTAACACCGCCATCACGCTGGCCCAGTCCGGCGCGGATGTGGTCATTATTGACTGTGACCTGAGGCGTCCAAGACTTCATAGCCTGTTCGATCTCGAAAACACACACGGACTGACTAATTACCTGTCCGGAGGGAGGGATACGACAAATCTTCTGAAGCAATTCCCGAATCTGCCGAACTTGAAGGTGATCACCAGCGGACCCATCCCTCCGAATCCGGCAGAGCTGCTCAGTTCGAACGAGATGAAGAACCTTCTTCAGTTTCTTAAAGGCAATTTCAAACACATCGTGATCGACTCGCCGCCTGCCATATCGTTCACGGATGCGGCGATCATTGCCACCCTCGTCGACGGAGTTGTGCTCGTAGCGATGTCGGGAAAGAGCTCTATCCACCTGATGCGAAGGTTCAAACACCGGCTCGTCAATATGGGCGCGCGCATCTACGGCGTCGTCTTGAACGGCATAAAGCCAAACTCGATAGAGTACGGGTACTATGGTTACGGGTACAATTACAGCAATTACTACGCGAACGATGATGATTCGACCCCGGTAATGGGTGACGAGACGGACGGCCTGGGCGAAGGGTGGGTTGAAGAAACGGACTTCGATCCGCGAAACGGATCCGGCAAATGATCCGGAACAGCTGTATGAATAAAACGGCCTGTTTTCAGCAGGCCGTTTTTCTTGTTTATAACTTTCGCAGGGATTCCGCCGAAAGAAATCTTTCGATCGCGTCTTCCCAGTCAGGAAGCGGTCTGAGTCCGACTCCACCGCTGCAAAGGCAGGCGAGCCTGGAGTTCCTGGGTCTCGGCGCGGGACGGTTCAGATCGTCGTCCGAAACTGCTTCTATGAGAGCCGGGTCAAACCCACCCTTTTCGCAGACCATTTGCGCGAATCCGAGGTAACTTGTCCCGCTCCCGCTATTCACGACGTGGTAGATGCCCGCTCGCGAGACCTCAGACAGTTCGCGCAATCTCGCAGCGAGGTCCGCGGCAAATGTAGGAGTCCCAAAAGCGTCGGAGATCGCTTTGATCCGTTTACCTTCCGCAAGCAGCTTGTGCATCACGCTAAGGAAGTTCGTTCCGCCGCGTCCAAAGATCCACCCGGTCCTGACGATCACCGAAGCAGGATATACGGCTGCTGCGAGACGTTCACCTTCTAGTTTCGAACGGGCGTAGAATCCCAGCGGATTGGGCGCGTCGTCCTGTGTGTAAAAACCTTCCTTCTCACCGTCAAAAACGTAGTCCGTCGAGATGGTTACAAATGCACAGCCGGATTCTGCGGCCGCCGAGGCAAGATTGGAGACCGCTACCGAGTTAACCGCGAAACAGCTTTCAGGATCGCTTTCGGCTCCGTCAACATCCGTGTAGGCGGCACAATTGATGACCGCCGCAAAATCGCCTCTGCGCATAAGCGCCGAAACAGCGGCGCGGTTCGTGATATCAAGGTCTTTGCGGGCCAGCGCGGACACGGTATCTCCCAACGATCTGCAGTGCGCGGCCGCTGCCCTCGCGACCATGCCATCCGCTCCGGTGATTAGGATCCTCATTGTTTACAAAGCGCCGCGCGCCTCACTTGTGAAGCCGGCGCATCTGCTTCAGGAGTTTGTCCGCGTATTCCCTGGGAGAGTTTATGTTCTTGAGAACGATGAGCCCGTCATTCTCGTTCGCATTCTCGATCTCGACATTGCCGAATCCCAGCATCCTTTGATAGAAATTTGCCGATACCGTCACGTCCTGGATGATCTTGAGAGGAACGTTGCGGGTGGTCTTGTTGATAAGGCCCTCGTCGATCTCCATTTTGGAATCGGTGAGGGTGTATCGAACCATTTTCTGTTTCAGATGGTAATAGGCTGGGATCAGAAGAAACGAAAGGCCGAGCAGGACGACCGCGCCGGAAGAGAGCAGAAGGTACGAGGAAAATGCGCCGAGCACGGCGAGGATGACGGCGAGCAAAAGACCCCCGAGAACCGCAAGAACGTACCCCGCCTTTACGAAAATGAGTGTCGGGCGGATCGAATAGATCGTCTCCTCTTCATCGTTATGGACCGGGGACAACTTTACGGCGACAAGCGTTTCTTCTTCGGTCGTGTTGTCGAACTTCTTTCCGCATTTTTCGCAAAACAGCGCGTCGTCGGCATTTTTCGCCCCGCATTTGTTACAAAACATATGGCCCTTCTTCGTCAGTATTTTCTGCTCATGACGGGATCAAGTCTGATACCTTCCGCCGGCGAGTGAATGATACAGGATTTCGCGATTCCGGACAAAAAAACGGCCGGATCGTTCCGGCCGCCGGTCGTATTGACCAATTGGAGTAGAAATGTCTGGGAAAGTCGATCCCCGATCAGTTGGTTACGAGCCGTACTTTTCCGTTGGGAAGTCGTACCGCCATAACACCCGGTTCGTAGAGAGCGAGTGGGACAGCGTCCTTCTCTTCTAGTTTCTTCGCGGTTTCGGGATCGACGCGTTGTGCGCGCTTCGCAAATTTCGAATCAGTGATCGAATTGTATCTGCCCGAGATCCGCCGTACGTATTCCTGGGTCTCTCTGTACGGAGGGATCTTCCAGCCATATTTCATCACGGCGCCCTCGCCAGCGTTGTACCCTGCGAGCGCGAGGACCACGTCCCCGTCGAATGTGTCGATGAGCCATCTCATATACCTCACCCCTGCCTCGATGTTCTGCTTGGGGTCATAGATGTTCGTCACTCCGAAACGCCTCGCGGTCGCGGGCATCAGCTGCATAAGCCCGCTGGCGCCTTTGTAGGAACGCGCCTTCAACTTAAACGCCGATTCCTGATGCATCTGCGCATAGATGAGCAAAGGATCGATGCGGTACTTCTTCGCGGAAGTGAGAATGTATGAATCGATCGCTTCATCTCCTGTGGAGAAGCCGCGCATGCTGCGGGAACTGCTCATCGAGATCCGTTTGACATACGAATTACTGTAAGAGCCTTCCAAACCTCGTGACTTCTTTCCCTTTTTTGAACTTTCAGGAGCTTCGGCGACCGGCGCCGGCTCGTCCCTGATCACGCGAACCCCTGCGGCTGTATCGAAGTTGTCGAAAACGCGGGTGCTTTGAGCGGAAGCCGTGAGGCCAAGAAGCAGGATCGAAGCGAGTATGAGAGCTGTTGATTTCATTAGGATACCGGGCAGGCTAATTCCGGAGTAAAGGGGGCTGCAGATTACCGTTTTGGATCCTCATCTCTGGAATTTTGTTTTTGGGGGTTGAACGCGGGCGCCCGTTAGATCGGGCCGGCGGAGGTCTTTCTCCGCCTAGTTACTAGTAAATGTCGATTTCAAAGTGTTTTTCAAAAGTTACAAGAACTTTCAACAGTGTTTATTCTAACATAAATTTATGATCTGCACAGTTTCAACGCTTACCGTAAATCGTTTATCTTAGGTCAATGCTCTATCTTTCCCAGATGCTCGGACGACCGATCCACAGTGTGGAAGGCGAAGCGATCGCGACCATTAAGGATGTGATCGTGCGCTACGGAAAGGAAGACTACCCTCCGGTTGTCGGACTTCTGGCAAGTTACCGAAGGAGGCTCTTCTTCATTCCCCGTTCGCAGCTGAGGGTGTTTGGTCACGCGGGAACGCGTCTCGAATCCGACATTCTTGATCTGCGCCCGTTCTCAAGGCGAGACGGCGAGATCCTTCTCGCGCGTGACGTTCTGGACAAACAGCTTATAGACATAGACGGCAAACGCGTTGTTCGCGTGAATGATGTTCAGCTTCTGGAGATCAACGGCCTTTGGCGGGTCAGCGGTGCGGACGTGAGTCTTCAGGGATTTCTCAGGAGGCTTATGCCAAGTGGTTTCTATGGAACCAAGCGACCGGTCGAGGTGATCGACTGGGCGGACGTCGGATATCTTGCGACGGATTCTAAAACGGTCACGGTCCAGCTGAAATCTTCGAAAGACAAACTTTCCAGGCTGCATCCTGTCGAGATAGCCCAGCTCGCTGAAGCGCTCTCGCCGATACATCGCACCGACATCGTGGAATCGCTCGATGACGAGATCGCGGCGGACACGCTTGAGGAAATGTCCACGGAGAACCAGGCGCGCATCCTGGAAGACCTGGACGGCGAAAGGGCGGCGGATCTTCTCGAAGAAATGTCTCCCGACGACGCCGCGGACGTTCTGGAAGAACTTGACGACGATAAAGCCAGGGAGTTGTTTGCGCTGATGGAAGACGACGAAAAGGCGGACGTCGTCGAACTGATGTTCTACGAGCGCGACACGGCCGGCGGACTTATGACCACTGAAATGGTCATGTTCCCGAAGAACATGACAGCGGGCGAAGCGATCGCGCAGTTGCGCGAGATGGCGCGGACCCCGCATATGATCTACTACATCTACATTACAGAAGACGAATCCACCCGCAGACTCGCCGGCATAATCACTCTCAGAGTACTGATCCTTGCTGAAAGCGGAGAGAAGCTTGGAGATCTTATGCGGACGGACTTCCAGTCCGTTAGTCCTAGCGAGCCGTCGGAGGAAGTGGCGTTGAAGATCGCGGAATACAACCTGCTTGCATTGCCGGTGATCGATAACGAGAACGAGATCCTCGGGATAGTCACGGTCGATGACGCTATGGAGATCCTGCTCCCCAAGCGATTCGAATAACCTCCAGGAAATATCTCCACCCCAATGACTGGCGAAACCGCGCAATACCTCAAACACCTTTCCGAAAAGCTGGAACCTCACACCGACCCCGAATATGCCGTCCTGATGAAGGCATACCTGAGGGATCAGTTCGAGTTCCTGGGGATACGATCTCCGGAGCGGAATGCGTTGTTCAAGGATTTCTTCGCGGAACACGGCATTCTCGAATTCGAATCTCTCCCAGATACTATCGACGAACTCTTCGAGCGCCAGGAACGCGAATATCACTATTTCGCGATCGAACTCGCTCGAAGGTCCAGGAAGAAATGGACCGCCGGCAGCGTCGAACTATTTGAATCGATGGCCGTGCGAAGATCATGGTGGGACACGGTCGATTACATCAAGAGCGCATGCCTGAGGGACTATTTTCAGGAATTCCCCGAAGGCCGCTACGAGGTCACGGATCGCTGGCTGGATTCTGGCAACATCTGGCTTCAAAGGCTCAGCGTCATTTTTCAGCTCGGATACAAGAACAAGACCGACACAAAGCTGCTTGAAAGGAACATTCTCAGGTTGATCGGCTCGGAGGAATTCTTCGTGCAAAAAGCGATCGGCTGGGCGCTCCGGGATTATGCCCGGACCGACCCGGAATTCGTGCTTCGATTTGTCCGTTCGCACGATCTTAAACCGCTAAGCCGAAGGGAGGCGCTCAAACACCTGAAGTAGGTCGCGGGAATAATTCTTGAGGGGCAAGATATCTACAGCGAAACCTTAAGGGCATTGATTCTTCTTGCCACCGCGGCCCGTTGATTGATAGATTCGAATTTAAGCAGAACATCACGCAGAAGGAGATTTGAAGATGAAGTTCAAGCAGATCCTGATCGGTTTGGTCCTGACAGCGGTCGCTTGCGTGGCCGTCCCGGCCTCGGAAGGGGTGATGCCGATAGGCACGAAACTCGACGGTTTTTCGATGTCCGACCCCGCAGGCACGGTCCATAAATACAACGAACTGAAAGGCAAGAACGGGATGCTTGTCATTTTTCTTTCGGCGCAGTGCCCCGTTGTCGCGGCCTACAACGACCGTATCAATGGTTTGGCCTCAGAGTATGAAACGAAGGGGATCCGGGTCGTCGGAATCTATTCAAACGCGACCGAAGACCTCGCCTGGGTCACCCGGCATTCGAAGGAGAATTACAGTTTCACCGTTCTGATCGACAAGAGCAATGTCTTCGCGGATAAGCTAGGTGCTTCGTTCACCCCTGAAGTCTATTTCTTCGACGCGAACGACACGCTGGACTATCACGGCGCGATCGACAATGACCGTTACGGACGCAACATAACCAAGCAGTACCTGAAAACTGCCCTGGACGAAAAGCTTGGCGGCGGAACGATAACTGTGCAGGACACAAGGGCGTTCGGATGCACGATCAAAAGGGCGAAGGGCGAAGGCTAGGTAAATTCGCGGGAAGGCCAACACTGCAAGAAAGTTTAATGAGAACGAATTTGAAACCCCTGTCTTTTAGGATCGTCAGCGCTTTGGTGCTGGCCCTCGTGTTCACTTCGCTTGTTTTCGCCCAGACCGAAACAGCCTCAAATGATGTAAGTTCCCAAACCTCCGGCACGGGGCTGAACCTGAACGTGACAAAGGTTGATGACGTCTCGGTGAAGGAGGTCTTGAAACCAGATGGCAGGCCTTTGATCGTGAACTTCTGGGCGACCTGGTGTGAACCGTGCCGCGACGAATTTCCCGATCTCATAGGGATCGACGCCGACTACAAAGGCAGGATCGATCTCCGGATCATTTCGCTCGATGATCCGGTCGAGATCACTCGCGAGGTGCCGAAATTCCTGAAAGAAATGGGCTCCACGATGACTCCTTATCTGCTCAGGACCGAGGACGAATCAACGGTCATCGGCGCGATCTCCGATACCTGGCAGGGCGGGCTGCCGTTCACGGTCGTTTATGATTCGAATGGGAACGTGCGGCACGCAAGACAGGGAAAGATAAAGGCTCCGGTCGTGCGGGCGATGCTCGATCAGCTCCTCACACCCGCGGACAAGGTGGCAGTCACAGAATTCGTAAAAGTCCTCAACGGGAAGAACGAAGAGGCCGAGTTCTTTTACCGCAACAACTGGATGGCGTTGCGAAAGGAAGCGCAGAAGCGTGGAATGATCGTGTCGTACGAACTTCAGTTCGCGGAACCTTCCGAAAACGGTGAATACGACATCGCTTTGATCACACGTTACAAAGACGATGCCCAGTTCGCCGCGGCGGAAAAGAACTTTGCAAAACTGATCGAAGAACTGAATCCGGAAGGGCCGCTGCTCGTGAGTTCCTTGATGCCCGCTGAATTTCGGAAGTCACTTTCTGTCAGGATCTCGAGGTCGATGGATTCGCATTTCTAGGATCTTTGGCTTTTGCGGTCTTCCGTACTTCCTAATAACCTGCACGTCGTTTCGCAAGCCTGCTTGATTCTCTTTTCCGTTTCTGACAATCAGCTTTCGATACTCAAGACGGAGGGCCACACGAAATCCTCCCTTTGTCTTCTGCCGTCGTCAGTTCATGCCTGTATTTGAAAATTCACTCCCTACCTAATAAACTCTCTTTTTTTCATTTGAGCGAATATCCCTACTGAGAAGGCCATACCTAAATGACCAGTCCCGCGATCACGCAAGAAGTAATAGAACAGCACGTAACTCTCGAAGAGTACGGCAGGATAGTCGAGATCCTCGGCCGTGAACCGAATTTCACGGAACTCGGCATTTTCAGTGTGATGTGGTCGGAGCATTGCTCCTATAAGTCATCGCGCGTACACCTCAAAAGGCTTCCCACTTCAGGTAAACGGGTGATCGTCCCTCCGGGTGAGAACGCGGGCGTCGTGGACATAGGCGATGACTGGTGCGTCGCGTTCAAAGTCGAATCGCACAATCACCCTAGTTTCATTGAACCTTTTCAGGGCGCCGCGACGGGAGTCGGCGGAATTCTGCGTGACGTCTTCACAATGGGCGCAAGGCCGATCGCGGCGATGAACTCTTTGAGATTCGGCCCTCTCGAATCCAACGGTGCAGGTGCGACTACTCAAAAAGTGGCGAACCGCAACAAGTCGATCCTGAAAGGGGTCGTCGAAGGCATCGGCTTTTACGGAAACTGCTTTGGCGTCCCGACCGTTGGCGGCGAGGTCGTGTTCGACGAGGCTTATAACCTTAACCCGCTTGTGAACGCATTCGCGCTCGGCCTTGTTCGAAAAGACCAGATCTTCTTTGGAAAGGCTTCAGGTATCGGGAATCCTGTTCTTTACGTAGGCGCGAAGACCGGACGTGACGGAATTCACGGAGCGACGATGGCTTCGGCGGAATTCGACGACGAGGCGCTCGAGAAACGCCCGACCGTTCAGGTCGGGGACCCTTTCCTTGAAAAACTTCTTCTTGAAGCTTGCCTGGAGGCGATGCGATCCGGGGCGATCGAGGGTATTCAGGACATGGGCGCTGCGGGGCTTACAAGTTCTTCCGTCGAAATGGCGGACCGCGCGGGTACAGGCCTGGAGCTGGATCTGACCCTGGTGCCACAGCGTGAAACCGGAATGACGGCGTACGAAATGCTGCTGAGCGAGTCGCAGGAACGTATGCTGATCGTCGCGAAATCCGGCCGTGAACGGGAACTGGTGGAGATCTTTAACAAGTGGGACCTCGACGCGGTCGTCATCGGAAAAGTGGTCGAAGGAAATCGTTTGAAGGTAATCCATCACGGCGAACTGATGGCGGATCTGCCTGTCGATAAGTTAACCGACGAAGCCCCTGTTTATACGAGGCCAACAGAGGCGCCCGCGTATGCTTCCGTCAGCCGTGAGGAACGGGCGGCAAAATGGAAGGCGCGCGCTGCGAGCGCCGAGCACGGAAGACGCGATCTGAACGAGGTGCTCAAAACGATCATCTCCTCCCCGAACATTTGCTCAAAGCATTGGGTTTATGAGCAGTACGATCATATGGTCCGTACCAACACGGCGATCCTGCCAGGGGCTGACGCGGCGGTCGTGCGAGTAAAAGAAACCCGCCGCGCCATCTCGATGTGCCTGGACGGGAACGGAAGATTTTCGGCAGTCGATCCCAGGGAAGGCGCGAAGCTGACGGTATCCGAAGCCGCGCGAAACAACGTCTGCGTCGGCGCCAGACCGATCGCCGTCACGAACTGCCTGAATTTCGCATCGCCCGAAAGGCCGAAGATCATGTGGGCGTTCGTGGAAACGATCGATGGAATGATCGAAGCTTGCGAAACCTTTGATACTCCGGTCATCTCCGGAAACGTCTCTTTCTACAACGAGACGGATGGCGACGGTGTCCTGCCCACTCCGACCATCGGCATGGTGGGACTGGTCGAAGATGTGCGGAAGATCGTCACACAGGGATTCAAGCACGAAGGCGACCTGATCGCGCTGCTGGGAACGACTGAAGATGATCTTTCCGTAAGCGAATACGCTCAAAGCGTCCTGGGGTTGTCGACAAACGACCTGATCGAGA
>JAHEEZ010000020.1 GCA_024640445.1 Acidobacteriota bacterium
ATTCGGATCCTCTTTTCTTCGAAATAATCGAAGATCGCCATCAGAGCGGCTTTTGTTTGCAGGAGATCCTGGCAGGTTTCGACTATCAGAAGGTCGGAACCGCCTTCCACAAGCCCGCGGACCTGATCATCGTAAGCCAGCTTCAGGTCGTGAAATGTAATGTGCCCAAGAGTCGGGAGCTTGGTTCCGGGTCCGATCGATCCGCCCACAAAGCGTGGATGGGCGTCTGTGGAGTAATCAGAGGCAATGCGTTTCGCCATCTCCGCCGCCATCCGGTTTATCTCATACGCCTTGTCCGCAAGCCCGAATTCCGCGAGGACGACTGCTGACCCGCCGAAGCTGTTCGTCTCGATCACGTCGACGCCGGCGTCAAGATACCCTGCGTGAACGAGTTCGACGGCATCGGGCTTCGTATAAAGCAAGTTTTCAGAGCAGTTCTCGAAATCCGGGCCTCCCCAGTCGTCGATGCTCAGTTCCTGCCCTTGCAGACTGCTGCCCATCGCGCCGTCGAAGACCACGATCCTTTCTTTTAGAAGTTCAAGGATGCCTTTCATATCACGTTCCGAACTGTACCCGAAAAAGAAAAACTCTGCGCCAAACCAGCGCAGAGTTTTCACTTTTTGGAGATTGGAAACTCAGCTGTTTAGCAGTTGTTTAGCGTGGTCGCAAGTCGCCATAACTCACCACGATGCAAAGACAGATATTAACGGGTGCTCTTACCTGAGTCAACCACCTTGGAAATACCGCGTGCCAATCTTCCCATCGCCTCAATTCTCGAGCGCCTTCTTGAATTGGCTTTCGAGTTGTCCCACAAAGCCGAGGATGTTCTGGTTCGACCTAAACTTCTCCTTTGCAAGATCGAAGGCCTCCTGGCCTCGAGGGTCGGCAAGTTTGATGATCGTCTGGAATCCGCTGAATATCCCACCGAAGCTGTTCGCCTCCAGCGACTTCTTGAAATTTCCGAAGATCAGATCAAAAGCCTTGGGATCACCCTTTCCGAATTCGGCGACGATACCGAGGGCCGCGTTCTTCCTGTTTGAAGGAGGGTTCCCCTCGCCGCCGAACTTGTAACCGAGGTCCAGGGCGTTCTTGTCACCCAACACAACAAGGCCGTTCAGCCCAGAAACCATAAGCCGATCGCGCCAGGAATCGGTCTGAGCGAGCTTCCGAAGGATCGAATAGGCTTCTTCGTGTTTCGTCTTCGCCAGGGCACCTGCCGCGCTATCCACGACGTTGTAACTCTTGTCGGACAAGATCGCGGTCCTGTATCTCGGGTAGTAGGCGGGGTCACCGGTTGTCCCAAGCACTTCAATTGCATCCGCACGTACCAGTGAACTGTCGTCGTCGATCGCTCTCAGCAAAACGGCCCTTGTCGCGCTGTCCAGATCAACTCCGGAAACGGGCTTTCCGATCCCCGGATTTGGTACCAGCAGACTCCTGAGTGAATTTATCGCTTCCCGCCGCATTCGGCTGAAAGCGTCTGCCTCGACGACAGCTCTGATCTCGTCGAGGATCTGATTCTTTTCATTTTCAGATGTGGCCTTGTCTTTGGCGATAGCTGTGAGAGTGTCGAGCGCCTTGCGGCGGCCGAGAACGTCCGTGTCTTTCCTAAGCTGGTAAACCACTTCTTTCAGAGGCTTTTGAAACTTGAGTTCCTTTATGAGGGTTCCTTCATTGTCAAATTCGACCATCAGCGGCTCGCTGTCCACATTTTCGATAGTAAACTCGTTGACCTCTTTGGGTTCGATAAATACCGTTTTGACCCGTGGTCCTTTTGAGGTCACGATCTCGATGTCCACCGGTGTCTGAAAATACTTCACCTGCGGATAGTCATTCATCAGATCGATCTTCTGCGTCTGCTTGACGGTCATCTTCAATGTGGCCGAAGCCTTGTCCCAGGATTTCGTGACCTCGAAGACGGGATGACCCATCCTGTAGAGCCATTGATCAAAGAAGGCATCCATCGATTGCCCTGTCGTCTCTTCGATCGCGATCCTCAGATCTTCGGTTTGGACAGGCTTGTTGGCGTTCGAGTGAAGGTAGTGGTTAAGAGCCCGGAAGAAATTCTCGTCGCCGAGCTGTTTCCTGAGCATATGCAGAACGGCTCCGCCTCGCGGGTACGCGTAAGTGTCAAAGACCGCATCAGGGCTCGCGTAATGCTTCGTCACAATCGGACGGCGCTGTCCCTGGTTCCACGTAGCAAGATACCTATCCTGATTGCCTCTCACATCCGCCCAAAGGAAATCGTCCTTACCCTTCGATTTCAGTGTCCAGAGCGCCTGCATATAGGTAGCGAAGCTCTCGTTCAACCAGATCTCGGACCAATCGCGGCAGGTCACGTAATCGCCGAACCACTGATGGGCAAGTTCGTGAGATTGCAGTCCGTCCTGGTCACTGTCCAGCTCGGACCTTTCATCGTAGATCATCGTGTCCGTCTGGGTCGTCGCGGAGATGTTCTCCATCCCGCCCCCGAACTCGCGGGCGATGGTTTGAGCGTATTTCGTATACGGATATTTGAAATTGAGGATCTCGGAAAAGTACTTGACCATATCCGGGAGCCGCTTGCCGGTTATCTCACCCTCGCGTTTCCAGTCGTTGTAAACGTAGGTCGAGACCGGAATGCCTTCGTAACTTCCTTTTACCTCTGTGTATTCCCCAACGACTATCGAAGAGAGGTAGTTGGCGAACGGCGTGTCCATTTTCCAGTGAAAGGTCCGCGTACCGTCTCCGTTATCCTTTGTCTCGACGAGGGATCCGTTGGATATGACCATCAGAGGCTTCTTGACCGTCGCTGTGAGCTCGGTGGTTCGGAAGTCGTTCGGGTAATCGTATGAAGGGAACCAGAATCTGTTGTATTCGGATTCTCCCTGGGACCAGATCTGCATCGGTCTTTTCGGATCTTCCTTTGTGGGTTTTACGAACCTCAGCCCTCCTCCGCCGTTGACGGCTGTGTTGGGGACATCCGTGCCTTTCGTCCTGTAGTTGATGACCACCGTCACCGTGTCGGAAACTCCCAAAGCTTTCTCGAATTTGATGGAAAGCCGTGAGTCAACCTCGTCGTACTCAAATTCCAGATCCTCTCCGTTCTTAAGTTTGATACTGCCGAACTCCATCAGACCGGCGTCGAGGACCAGTTCCTTGAATCCGGGTTTGAGCGGCGAAAAAGTGAACTCCTCGATACCGATCGTTTTTTCAGACTCCCAGTCGAATTTCAGATCGAGCGCGATGTGCTTTGTGTCAAAATCGCGGCTCCTGATGTATTTGACGGGCGGCAACGGCTTCTTGTCGTCCTGGAACACCGGAATGAACGGGTTTGCGGGACGAAGCGGCCGCGCCAAAGCGACGCCGACGGACGGTAGGAAAAGACCGAAGATCAGGGCCGCACTGGTTAGTGTTCGCGCGAAGATTGGTTTTTGAGATTTCATAGCAGTAGTTGTTGATCAATGAATTGCGACCTCCGGCATTATCAGTAGGAGATCAATAAAAAAGGCTCCCGACTCCGGAAGCCTAATAAGATTCGGAATCAAAAAGATTCTACTTCATAAAATAGTCTGCTGCCATTGAAGCAAGGTCGTCCAACGCACTGCCGTCGTGGTCGCGATCAAGCGCTCCCGATGCCATATCAAGGATCGAACCGCCGATGCCTCCCTGATTTTTCGCGGCCTGGCCGGTCAGCAGATCCGACAGCGAGCCCGCGTCCAATCCCTTCTGCTGCTTCTGCTTTCCCAGGTATGCCATGACGATCGGCGCCAGAGTGATCAACAGGTTCGCTGCCTGGCCCGCGTTCAGACCGGTACGGGCGCTGATCTCACTTGCCACAGGCCCTGCGCTTCCTCCCAGGATATGGCCCAGGATTCCACTTCCGTCGGTTTGACGGTCAGCATCTCTCGGGGCAGGCACTCCGCCCTGCAGATAGCCCGAAAGAGTTTCAAGCAGGCTTCCGTCGTGGTCGCGAGCCAGAGCCTGATCAAGATTCTGTGCTCCGGTTTCAGTACTGGCATTATTCGCCAGTCCTCCGAGAATGGCCGGAAGCGCTATACCAATTGCACTATTCAAGGTGCTGCTGTCTGCCCCTAAATTCTGACCTATCTGCTGGATCGCCGCCGACCCGGCGGAACTTCCCAAGATTTCTTCCAAAGAAAACATACTTTCCCTCCTTGATTGGTTTGTTCGAAAAAGGAAATCATATCAAAAGTCATACTGAATCATGCAAGGAGATCGGCTTCTTCAACTCACGACCAAGATGTCCTCTAACTTTTTCCGTCTAACATCCAATTGCTTCCTCGTAATCGCGCTTCTCGTAATTTCAGGCTGTCTCTCAGCCTGCGGAGGTTTCATCGATGAAAGCCCTGCATACGGCGAGGTCCGGACCTTCCATGGCTTTGAGAATGACATCGGCGAACCTTTCGGGCTTGCCTTTGACGGCACTAGCTTGCTCCTTTCGGATGGGGAGAGCGGCAGGATATTGAGAATAAGGAATAATGGTGAGACCGAAACACTAGCCGACGGCCTGGGCACGCCATCACATATCGCTGTCGATTACGACGGCAGTATTCTGGTCGCGGATTCAGGCTCGAACACTATCGAGAGGGTGACCGCGGACGGCAAAGTAAGTATTGTCGCCGGAGTGAAGAACACACCGGGGTATCGCGACGGGGACGCGGCTTCGGCGTTGTTCAGAGCGCCGATCGGGATAGCGGTCCATGATAGGAAGATCTATGTGGCTGATTCTTACAACGATCGAATACGCGTGATCGAGAACGGCAGGGTTTCGACACTGGCGGGCGGGCCCGAAGGCTTTGCCGATTCGAAGAAAGGACCCGAAGCCAGATTCAACACGCCGTGCGGGATCGCGGTCCTTCCAGGAGGCGAGCTGCTCGTCGCGGATCTTCTGAACCGCAGGATACGGTTGGTCAAACCAGACGGAGCGACCTCTACATTTGCGGGGAACGGTCGGCAAATGCGTTCCGACGGCGAGCTTCTCTCCGCTTCCTTTTTGGCCCCAACGGATATTGGTGTTTCGTCGACCGGTGAGGTCTTTGTCGCCGACGGCGATTCAGTACGTGTAGCAGGGGCGCGGTTTCTTCCGATCGTCGAAACAATTTCGGGACTGCGAAGAGGATTTGCGGACGGAAAGGCAGGAACGGCGAGATTCAACCGGGTCAGCGGATTGACCTTCGGGCAAGACGGCGAGTTGTATGCGGCGGATTCCGGGAACGGACTTGTTCGGGTATTCTCGCCAGATCTTGGAACTGAGGCCGGGGAAGAAGATTTTCAGAAGAAACGGGAAGTAATCTTCGAAGACGGCAAAGCCCCTGCGCGGTGGCCATACAAACCGGCGGAAAAAGTGCGCGAGATAGCCGGGACCTTTGGGGAAGTCCGCGGCGAAATGGAAGATGAGGATTCGAATATCTACTTTCACAACGGACTCGACATAACCGGCGGTTACGGCGAAGAAGCGTTCTTCGTGATCGACGAGAAGGTGCTTGACCCGGAGGCGGCGACAAACGTGGGAACGCTTAGGGAAACCCTGAGGATGCCCCGTATCGCGTATATCCACGTCAATCTTGGCCGTTATACGGACGGAATGACCCCCAACGACGGGCCTTTCATCGTCACCGGCTCGGTCAATGAAAAAAATGGTGCAACCAAGGTCATTTCCGTGAGGATTCCAAGGGGTACAAGATTCAAGGCAGGAGACTGGCTGGGTACGCTAAACCGTATGAACCACGTCCATCTTGTCGCCGGACCCGAAGGAAGGGAAGTGAACGGGCTTGCGGTGCTGGGCTTGCCGGGCATTTCCGACTCGAGACCGCCGGTTATTGAGTCCGTCGAAGTGACCGACTCCTTCGGCCGCCCGTTTGAAACCGAACGTGGCGGAGACCGTATTAAGATCGACGGAAAGATCCGGATTGTCGTAAACGCCTACGATCAGATGGACGGCAACGCCGAACGCAGGCGCCTCGGGGTTTACAAACTCGGGTATGCGGTAACCGACGAAGGGATTTCCGGTGCCGACGGATCGATCAGGGTCCAGGACCTCGGCAAATCGACAACTCTGATCTTCGAGCGTTTGCCTGAATACTGGCTTGCAGACAAGATCTACGCGGTTGGAAGCAGGTCGGGAGCGACCGGTCCGACGGTTTTCAGGTATATAGTTTCGAATCACCTTTCGGCTGGCCGCTTTCGCGAAGACTTCCTGGACACGTCGAAACTCGAACCCGGAAAATACAACATCCATGTTTTTGCGGAAGATTTTTTTGGAAACCGGACTTTCAATGTCGTCCGGGTCAAGGTTGAACGAAAACCGAGGAGCTCCGATCTTTCAGGAAAATAGAATGAAAAGAAATACGCTGATAATTCCGATACTTTTTGTCGCACTACTAACCTATTTTCCGACCGCCGCGGCCGCGGAGGACGGAAACGAACCCGCAAGGGTCATCCGTGTAACTCCTGCGGCGCCGGTCTTTTCCGATGCCGAGAGGCAGACGGAATTGAAGGCGCGCCGTGAGCGGGTCGCCGCCGCGATGCCGGACGGAAGCATGCTGATCCTGCTTAGTGCTGACCAGAAGCTCTACACGAATGACGTGAACTACGTATTTCGCCAGGAGAACAATCTCTATTACCTGACCGCGCTCGGCCAGGATGGAGTTCGGCTTGTGATGGTCAAAACAGCCGCGGGTGTGAAGTCCTATGTGTTTCTTCCGAAGAGGAACCCACAGTTCGAGACATGGAACGGACGTATGCTCTCGAACGAGGAGGCCGAAAGGCTCTCGGGTATAAGTGAGGTCGTGGACGCCGCGAAGTGGGATTCCTTCACGGCGGCGCTGAAAGAAAAGAAGGCCTTTGATGCCGGCGATGGAATAGGCATTGCCCCGCCGGGCGGCGTTTTCCTGCTTCAGGGAAATGAAAGGGAGTATGGGAAAGAAGCGGCTCTGGCGAAAGAACTCGGCGGTTACACGGTCTCGAATGCCTCTCCCGTTTTCGCTAAATTGAGGCTCATCAAATCGCCATACGAGATCAAACTGCTTCAGCACGCTATCGATATCACGACCGAGGCGATCGGCCGTTCGATGGGGATGGCTGGCCGCGCGGGATGGGAGTATGAGGTTCAGGCAGAGGTGGAATACACATTCCGCAGAAGGAACGCTGATTTTTGGGGATACCCTTCGATCGTAGGCTGCGGGCCGAACGCGACGACGCTTCATTACGAGGAGTCGCAGGGAAAGGTAGCGAACGGCGAGCTCCTGCTGATGGATGTAGGGGCGGAGTACGGACACTACACGGCAGACGTAACCAGGACTTTTCCCGTAAACGGCAAATTCACAAAGGAGCAGGGGGATATCTATCAGATAGTTTACGAAGCGCAGGAAGCGGCAGCGGCGACGATGAGACCGGGTGTATCTTTCGGCGTGACGAGCAGGGCGGCCGCCGACGTGATCGAAGAAGGGCTCCTGAAACTGGGGCTGATCACCGCCAAGGGCGCGACTTATGACGCTGAGTTCAATGGAAGAACATTCAAGCGGCCGCAATACTCTCTGTGGTACATGCACGGCTGGGGACACTGGCTCGGGATGAACGTCCATGATGTCGGCGCTTACGGGAACTTCGAGGCGGGCATGGTCACAACGAACGAGCCGGGCATATACATCCGCGAAGACGCGCTTGATTATCTTCCGGACACTCCGGGAAATAGTGAACTGAAGGCGAAGATCGGCCGGTCGTTTGAAAGATACAGGAATATTGGCGTCCGTATCGAGGACGACATGCTTGTGACAAAAGACGGGGTCGAGTGGATGACCAGGAATCTGCCTAGGTCTATCAAAGACGTTGAGGCATTCGTTGCGGGGGCTTCAAACGAGATGAAGGGATACGCCGGAGTTGGAAGGATGATCGACGAGGCCGTAGCGGCCCGAAGAACAAGCGGAAACTAAAACCGTCAGTTCCAGATTCATTATCGCCGCGGCAAACAGGAAGTTGCCGCGGCTTTTTTATTCGTAGCTAAGGGACTCGACAGCATCAAGCCTTGCAGCACGCAAAGCCGGATAAAGACCGCCTAAAGCGCCTCCAATCAAACCGACCACGGTCACGATCGCAAGCAAGATCGGGCTGAGCTCGACTTCGAGCGTCGTTACCAGGCCCAACACCCCGCGAAGAACCACCGTAAGGACGACGCCGAGCACGATCCCGGAGAAACTGATCAGCAGCGCCTCCTTTGTGATCAGCCAGGCGATCGCAGGATTGGACAGGCCCAGAGACTTCATGATGCCGATCTGCCTCGTACGTTCGGTCACGGTCGTGTACATGGTCAAGAGCACCACCAACGCGCTGATAATTGCCGCAACTCCTATTATCACGTTCAGGAAAATAGTGAGCGCCGGTACCGACGACATGTACAGTTCTTCGAGATCCTTCGTGAGAAGTATCTGGTTGTCAGGGAACGCCTTATGAACGTTGTCAGCTACGGTTTCCACTTTCGCTCCGTCATCGATCTTTAGAAGAAATGCGGTCACCTTTCCCTCGCCTCCGAGCTGATTCTGCATCGTTTTCAAGGGTATCTTGACCCGGGCGCCCGCCGCCGGTTCGTATGTCCCGACGATGGTGAATTCACGTTCCCATATCGGTATCTTGTCCCCGATCTTTATTCCTTTCTGATACTGGAACGCGGTATCAACGATCGCTTCGTCCGCTGATTCTCCAAGCGCCCGACCTTCGATCACCTGCATCCCGACAAGCGGCGCGTATGTGGCGAAGTCGATGCCGTCAATCAGTCTCTCCCCGGTTTTTGAGTCTTTGACCTCGACCATGTTCTGGCCCAAGCCCACAGCCTTCCTGACGCCTTCGACCGATTCAACTCTCGGCACAAGATCCAATGGAAGGCTAAAGGATTCGGAGCCGCTGAGACCCACAGATCCTGAGGGCCTGAAGAATATCTCAGCACCGACGTTCGCCTCGCGCTGGGCCCGTTCCCGCATTGATCCATTCGCGAGTCCGACGGTAAAGACGATCAGAAGGACCCCGATCGCGATTCCTATGACGCTTACCGCGGTCCTGGCGGGACGGTGCAGGAAATTTGAGAATACAAGATTGTTCATTTGTTGATGCAGTGGACATATGCGCATCGGCAAATGCCGACGGCGCACATTTAACTACGTGTCCTGGCCTGTAATGTTGTCATAAAAATATCAAATGAATATAAAATGCCGGCCGGTACGTCTCCGGTAACTCCAACATGCGGCTATGGTTACTGTCTCCGCATAAATCCGGACTCATTTGATACAGATTTGATGAGCCACCTTGCAACTTAGGGCATCGTAAACGCAACGGCCTGCTTAAGGGATTTCGATCCTTGAAAAGGACCGGTTATTTCAATTCGCCATTTTAGAAAGTTATTTTTCCAGCAGACGATCCTTTTGGGGGGCGAGCAGTATCAAACAGTTTTAGATCCGGCACGGAACAGATCCATACCAAATCCCGATCGCGAGCGCCGTTACTCGTCAAAGTAGGAACAAATTAGAAATCTATAGGACTGCCGGGGTTTTTACAAGTGCCAGGTCTCCGGATGGATTTCTCAGTTTTCGGGCAAGTTGTTAATGGATACAGGGGTCTGCAAATGTCAAATAACAATGTCCAGTGCTACGAATTCGGAAACTTCCAGTTAGACCTGGTGAATTACCGGTTGGTGGAGAACGGCGAGCCTGTTCCGCTGACTCAAAAGAGCTTTGAACTCCTTCATCATTTGATCGCGAACCGTGGACGCGTGCTTCGAAAAGACGAGTTGCTCGACGCGCTGTGGGAAGGCAACTTCGTCGAGGAGGCCAACCTTACCCAGCACATCTATATGCTGCGAAAAGCCCTGAAGCTGAAAGGCGGGGACACAGAGCTGATCGAAACGATCCCGAAGACGGGATATCGTTTTGTCGCCGATGTCCGCACCATTCATGATTCTTCCAATAGAGAGGCTGATTTCGGCGACGCCGACCGGGGCCCTGCCGACCAGCATCGAAACGTCGAACCCGGAATCGATAATGTGAGATCGGATAGCCCGATTCCGACATATGCGAACCGCCTGCCCAAAAAGTTCGGCCGCAGGAATGCGATCGCGGCGGGAAGTCTTATCTCGGTCTGTGCACTTCTCATACTCGGAGTCGTGTACTTTGCCCCGCCCGGACTGACGGGTCCGGGAAACGGGGACGCGGGTTCCATCGCGGTGCTTCCTTTCAGACAAATATCCGGCGTACAGGACGAAAAACTCGGTCTGGGGATCGCGGACGTGATCATCGCCAAGCTCGCAAACCTTGAAAACCTTGCTGTCCGGCCGACAACCTCGATAATTCGCTATTCGGGAGACCGATCTGAAGATCTTTTCGACATAGGCCAGAAGCTCAACGTGGAATATCTGCTCGAAGGTTCGATCCAACGTGAGAACGGAACGGTCCGCGTGACCACACAACTCTATAGCGTCGCGGAAAGAAAACAGGTCTGGACGGAGACATTCGACGAAGAGTACACGGACGTATTTTCACTTCAGGACGCGATTTCGGAGAGGGTGGCTCAGAAGGTTGCGATCGGTTTTGCGGGCAAGAGCAGAGATCTGCCGATAAAGCAGTACACGCGCAATGCCGACGCATATCAGGCATATTCGACAGGACTTTCGTATTGGAGCCAGCACTCGAAGGTCGGCTTCGAAAGCGCGATACCACATTTTCAGCGTGCCATTGACCGCGATCCGCATTTCGCACTCCCATACGCATATCTCGCCGATACGTACGGGCATTACACGTTCCTTGAACCTGCGATTGCCCGCGAGAAGGCGCTAAGGCTTGGCGAAGAGATGGCCAACAAAGCACTCAAGCTTGATCCTGAATGTGCGGAAGCGATGTCGGCCAAGGCTCTGATCTATGCCTCCCGAAAACGGGGGGCCGAGGCCTTCGAACTGATGAAGACGTCGCTGAGTATCAAACCGAATGACGCACACGCCCGGCACCGGATAGCCTGGATGTACGCGAACCGCGGAGATCTCGAAACTGCGCTGAAGGAAATGAAGAGGGCTCTTGAGCTTGATCCGCAATCAGTCTATCTCAACCTCTATATCGCGCATTTCCTCTACCTTGCGAAGAAACCTTCAGAAGCGATCGAGTATTGTGAGAAGACCCTGAAGATCGATCCCGGTGCGAGTTCTGCCAAATGGAGAAAACTCCAGATCCTGGAATTCGAGGGCAAGTATCAAGAGGTCGAGGAGAAGTTCGAAAATGCTTTGAAAAACAACCCGAACAACTGGCCGGTCAAGGTTTCTCTGGGACGCATACTGGCAAAATTAAGCAAGAGGGAACAGGCAAGGGAGATACTCAGGGAGTCCAAACGATCTGACAAAGGTGCTGAATTGGCTTTCTTCGAAGCTCTCGCCCACATCGCACTGGACGAAAAAGACAGCGCACTGGAGCGGCTGGAGGCGGCAGTTCGAGGCCCGGGGGTCGATCTGTTCATTCTCAGATACGAGCCGAATCTGGATCCCCTGAGATCGGACCCAAGATTTTCTGCGCTGCTTAGGGACCTGGAAGTTTCGGAAGGATGGAAGAGTGAGGGCTGATCAATCGCCGGAAGACTTGTTGCTTGCTTCCGCCGCCGTAGTAGTTTCAGCCTGGCGTGATGAATCGGGTCCGGTCCAGCCGGCCTGGTTCAGCAGCGTGACCGCGTATCTTATCGGCACGGCGAGATTTGACGCGGTGTTCTCAGTGAAAACACCGAAGTTAACCCCGATCACTTTTCCGGATTGGCCGAACAAGGGGGCGCCCGACCCGCCCTCGGCTGTCTTTGCGTCGTGAACGACCCGTTTGTTGTCAAGGTCAGTTATCGCGCCCTGGGTCGTGAGCGGCGCTATCTTTCCAGTTTGTGCCAGATAACTGATCAGCGCCTGCCGCGAGTTTCCGAACCTCGAGTTTATCGATTTGGCCTCTTCATCATCGACCATGGTAAGAAGACGGTCGGGTCCGTTCGGGTATCCCATAGTCACTACGGTCTTTCCTATCGCGACCGAATCAGAATCCGCGTCCAGCGGAAGGACGGGTATGGCTTCAAGATCTTCAACCCCGACAACGCTCACCACAGCGAGGTCTTCGCGCGCACCGAGTTGTTTCACCTGTACAGGGAAGGGCCTGCCGACCCCCGGAAAATAAACTACAAGTTTCTTTACGCGCGCGCGCCCGCGGTTTTCGCGAATCAACTCCTTGACGAGGTCGTCCTCGGTCCACGGCTGAACGACGTGCCGATTTGTCACTATGAACCCGTTTCCAACATGAAAGCCGGTGCCGATGAAATCGTATTCGACCGGTGTTCCGTTGCCTTCGGTGGTCAGACCTTGCATCGAGGGCATTTCGTATATTCCGTTCTCCGATTGCTGAAGCCCGTAAGAATCAGCCTTCATCGAGGCGGGGTCCGGATACCTGAGCATCTTTCCGGAACTGCGGTCCACAAGATCGTACACTCCGACGATCAGACACACGCCATTTCCGTATTCGACCCTAAGATTCGGCGCGAGCGAGATATTCTTGATGATGTCCTTGTTGCTCTTATCGAGTTCGCCGATCTCCGCATTCGTCTTGTTGATCTTGGCATTGAGTTCAGCGATCACGCGGTTCCTCTCTTCCGCCTCTTTTCGCGAGAGTTTGGATTCTTCGTAAAATCCCCAGCCAAGATAGAAGATGGCACTGAGCACCGAAACGACAAGTGCCAGAACGATGAGCTTTGTCGTCCAACTGATCTCACGAAGCAATTCCCTTGAAAATTCCCGAAGAAACGCTTTTGCGTCATCACGTTTTTCCGTTAGCGCCGCCTCGAGCGCGGCATCTTCGATGAAAGGCGCCACATGAGGGTCGCGATTCGTTGTGATGAGTGATGATTCGGAGGCGAGAGAGAAGAAAGAGAAAGTGATATCAGCATCTTCGATCCTGATCTCGTCCCCGTCCTTTAACGAGACGAAACGGCGGATCGGTGAGCCGTTCATGGTCATATTCAGAGCTTCGTTGAAGTTGATGACCCTATAGACGCCTTCGCCAAGATGCAGTTCAAGCCACACCCCCGTCTCTTTTACGAGTTTGGAATGTATCTGAAGCTCGTTGTAGGAGTCTGAGCCGAATCGGATTATTTCTTCGCCGAAATACTCCGTCCGCTGTTCTTTCCCGACCGAGACGTGAATGATGATGCCGTCAGCCATTGTTACTGCAGAATTGTCCGGGGAATGCGCCCGCGCAAAAGAATATTATCACAAATGCCCCCTCCGATAACTAATCCATATAGGCGCCGGACTTCATCTGCGAAATTAATTCCCAGGCTGAATTTTTTGGCAATTCAACATGCTCGATGCGTACGAAGCGTTGGAAGGCCCCGTCAACAAACGAATTCCGCCGTGCGCCCAATGACCGCCGCGGCCGTCGCGCAGAAAGGGTTTGGGGTATCAGAAACGCTGGATCAAAAGTGTCTCTCCGATCAGGTTTTATTTGTCCACGTGCGTCTGCGATAATTCATCCGATGGCGGATCCAAAATTTATCAAAGACAAAGACAAGCTATGCGAACTTGCACCGGTCGCGACGGCGGCGATTGAGAGGCATGTGTTCGTCTGCAACGGTAAATCCTGTTCTAAGGTCGGAAGCGCGGAAGTCAAAGACGCTTTCGTCAGCGAATTGGAGTCGAGGGGCCTTCGTTACGGAAAAGAATCGAAGGGCAGGAGTCCCGAAGGCCCGATTCTTCTCACCGATTGCGGTTCGGTCGGGCTTTGTTCTATCGGTACCGCGGTTCTCGTATATCCCGAAAACGTCTGGTACGCGCAAGTGCGCGCCGAAGATGTGAAAGAGATCGTCGAGAAGCACCTTGTTGGCGGATCGGTCGTTGAAAGGCTGGCCCTGGTCAACGGGCGGAAGGCGTGATCACAATTTGACCGCGGTCGCCATGAACTGGCCTTCGAGCGGTTCGTGTGCGACGGCAACCATGTTCGCTACTGCTTCGAACACCGGCTCAGAAAATCCGTTCGACCTGAACAAATCCGTGTACTCCCCTCGGCTTCGGCCGAAACAATGCAGTCCGTACTTGAACTTGATCTTCCCCTTGACCGAAGTGTCGGATCGCCACTCGGCCTCGGATCGCCATGTTTCCGTGCTCAACTGGACGTGTGCGACCAGTTTTCCGCCTTTCCTGAGTTTTTTGGAGATGTTCTTAAGGACCATACTCGCAACTTCATCCGTGAGGTGCTGGAGGACTGCGAATGTGCAAACGGCATCGACACTTTCGTCGGGAACCAAAGATAGTCCCTTTTCATCCGCTTTGGTGTAAGTGATGTTGGCGCCTGAGTTTACAACCCTGGCACAGGCCAGCGCACCCTCCGAAATATCCACCCCGTAGATCTTGTTGACGTGGCTCGACACTGCTTTCGTGAGAAATCCGGGGCCGCATCCGTAATCGATCACCGTGCCCTCGCCATCGATCTTCGCGGCCAGGATCTCATTCCAGATATCTTCTCGTGAGCGAGTACTGTCGGCGAAGACGGCCTCAAGGTACTCGTCTTTCGAAAGCCCTTTGTATTTGGGATCGTCCGGACTCAGAAAATAATGCGGACTCAGATCGAGGATCCGTAACGCCCATTTTCTGCGCGAACGCTCCGGCACGCGGTTCAGGAACGCGGGGATCCAACGGGCGCCCAAGAAGTTCTGTTCGTCCTTTCCAAGGGTCGCGCTCCATTTCAGGAGGTTAAGGGCTTTGCTCATTTCGCAATTTTCTCTGCGGGCTGTTCGTCACGGACTACTTTCGTTTCCAGCGAACGCCGTCCTTTGTGTCTTCGAGAATGATCCCCACATCAGCAAGGCGATCACGTATGTCGTCCGCCTTCGCGAAATCGCGGTTAAGCCTCGCCTCTTCACGCGCGGCGATCAAAGCTTCGATCTCTTCGTCCAGGATCTCTTGCTGCTCCTCGCCAAATATTCCCAGCACGGAATCGAACTTTTTCAGTGCCTCAAGTACATCTTGCCGTTCTTCTTCCGAAAGAGCCCCGTCCGACATCCGCGAATTCACCTCACGGACCAGATTATGGATCGCCGCAAGCGCCTGCGAGGTGTTCAGGTCGTCGTCGAGTGCGGCTTCAAATTCGGCAAGTGCGTTTGCGGCTGTCTTTTCGATCCCGGTTCCCTTGTCCTCGGAGACTTGTGAAGCAGTTACAAGCCTTCGGAATTGATGCAGCCTCTCTACCGCTGACGCAGCTCCGTTCAAACCTTCGAACGTGAAGTTCAACTGTTTTCGGTACGGAACTGAAAGCAGAAGATATCTGATCGCAAGCGGTGAGAAACCCCGGTCGCGAATATCCCTGAAGGTGAAATCGTTACCCAGCGACTTGGCCATCTTCTCGTTCTCGATCTTCAGGAACTCGCCGTGAAGCCAGTATTTCGCGAATGGTCTGCCCGTGGCGCCTTCGCTCTGAGCGATCTCATTCTCGTGATGCGGAAATTGCAGGTCCACGCCGCCGGCGTGGATGTCGAAAGTTTCCCCAAGGTACTTCATCGACATCGCTGAGCACTCGATATGCCAACCCGGGCGGCCTCTTCCAAAAGGAGCGTCCCATCCAGTCGCGTTTTCGTCAGAAACGAGTTTCCAAAGCGCGAAATCGCGTGCGTCCTCTTTCTCGTACTTGTCGGTGTCGATCCGTTCGCTTCCGCCTTCTATGTTTCCTTCAAAGCTTATCTTCGACAGTTTCCCGTAATCAGGGAAAGCGGAGATGCGGAAATAGATCGACCCTTCCGACTCGTATGCCATGCCTCGCTCAAGAAGCTTTGAGATAATGTCGGTCATTTCGGCGATATGCTCAGTTGCCCTTGGTTCAACGTCGGGTGCCATGCAGTTGAGCGCCGACATATCTTCGTCAAAAGCCACTACATACGGTGCGGTCATCTCGCCTATCCCGATCCCGCGTCTTGCGGATTCCGAGATGATCCGGTCGTCGACATCCGTCAGATTCATCACGTAGGTGACGTCGAAACCCTTGTAGAGCAGGTAACGGTGAAGCAGGTCGCCGAAGATGAAGGTCCTGAAATTACCTATGTGGGCAAAATTCCAGACTGTCGGGCCGCAGATATACACCCGCACTTTGTTGTCGTCGAGTGGTACGAACTCCTCGAGTTCGCGCGAAAGTGTGTTGAAGAACTTGAGCATAGGGTCCTGAGATTATCCGAAAATCATAATGATATATCAAAACCGCCCGCTTTCTGAGCAGAGGGGTTTCAATGACTGATTCTTCGCAAAAAAGGGCGAGTCCATTTACAGGCAAGGACAGCCTGCGGATCGTGAAAGTAGTTGGAGTGAAGGATTTGTCGTTCGTGTAAGCATTGTGTTGTCTCCGGAACACTTAGTACGCAGGTTAAGAACTTTGGTTTCATTCCGCGGCGGAAGCATCCAGCAGCCATATGTTCGATTCAGATTCGCTGACCGTAAAGTAAAGCCGCGTCCCGTCCACGCTGATCGCGATGTTTCGGATGTTGCCTTCAAGCCCAGGGAGCACGTTTCTGACATCGCCCGTCGCGGTGTCTGCGATCATCGGTCTGCCTTCATGGGAGAAAATTA
The DNA here is from genome assembly GCA_024640445.1 of Acidobacteriota bacterium. Lineage (GTDB taxonomy): Bacteria > Acidobacteriota > Blastocatellia > Pyrinomonadales > Pyrinomonadaceae > Aridibacter. Next base: position 16,601 of record JAHEEZ010000020.1, read on the forward strand.
TCCTCTTGCTGTCCGGGAGCCAGTGCGGGATGGCGAAAAAGTCGGTCAGTCTCTTGAACGTTTTTGTCTCAAGCGAGTAGGTCCCGATGCCTGAACCGGCCGCCGCGTCGAAATTGCCGGCAAGAAGTGTTCCGTCCGGCGACCAGTCCCAGACCCGGAAAAAGCCGCCCTGTTTCGTCTTTGGCAAGACCATTTTGATCAGCGCTTTTCCCGTACGGTCGAACTCCGCGATGTCCAGAACAAATACTTGCTCGGCCGAATCATACGTAAGCATCGTTCCGTCCGGAGACCAGACCGGGATCGATGCGATCGAATCGGAGTTTGTCACCTGCATCTGTTTTCCTCCGTCGATATCCATTAACCATACCTGGTAGATACCGCTGCGGTCGGATGAATAGGCGATCCGGTTTCCGTCAGGTGACAGTCTGATATAGCGGTCGAATGCCGAATCGTTCGTCAGATCACGCAGGCTTCCGTCTGTGGCGTCGATAATGACCGCGTCTTCCTGCGTCTCCTTGATCAGCCTGGCAACATAGAAAGTCCCGTCCTTGGAGAGCTCAGGTCCGGAGAACTCAAAATCGCCCTTTGTCACCCACTCCGGTTCACTGCTGATCTCCTCCTTCGTGGCATCGAACGGCACCGCCCGGAGATTTGACCTCGCTGACGTCTGTACATAGATCAATTTCTTGCCGTCTGCAGAGAACCCAAGGTGACGGCTGAACTTCGCAGGAGTCGGGACGCTTTCCGGCTCACTTACCGGCTTGCCGGTTCGCGGATCCACTTCGGCGCGCCAAAATCCCGTATTTCCTCCTTTGTCGCTGGCGTAGTAGAGATACTTGCCGTCGTGAGACCACACAGGATTCCAGTTTGTGTTGCTCTCCGAAGCGAATTCGACCGGTTCGCCGCCAGAGACGGGAACGGTTGCAACGATCCTCTTGCCCCTGTTCTCTGTGTACCAGAACGCGATACGTGATCCGTCAGGAGACCAGGAGGGTTGCAGGGCGTATTGTTCCAGAACCTTTCGTTTTTCGCCCGATTCGATATTCACGATCCAGAGTGAACTCGGCGTCCGGACAGAAGGGACAGACTGGAATCGGGTCGCGACGACCAACGCCTTCCCGTCCGGCGACCAGGAAGGCTCGTAACCAAAATCCGCCACCCGCTTCGGATTCTCGCCCGTAGCACCCATTACATAGATTCCATTCGGCGAACGGTCAGAGCGGAACGCTATCTTGTCGCCGCTGGGTGAAAACGCGGGCATCGTATCGTCGGCCTTCGAACCTTCTGTGAGGTTGATCTCATTGGAACCACCGATCCTAAGGAGGTATATGTCGTAATCTCCGTCCTTGTCCGACGCGTACACGAAAGATCTTCCGTCGGGTGAAATTGAAGGGTATTCTTCGGTTCCGCTTTCGAACGTCAATTGAACGCTCTTCGCGTTTGCCCACCCCTCTCCACGCAACTTCACCCTCGGGTAAAAGTAATATGCGGCGATCAAAGCTGCGACGGCCGCAAGCGCCAGCGCCCCGTAAGGCAAAGGATTCCGCCTCACTCTGCTGAGTCCGGACGCGAAACTGTTTTCAGATGTCCCCGTATTCGACGGGGAAGAGTCCATCTCGCGCTTCAACCGTTTCAGGTCGGCTTTCAGGTCGGCGGCTGTCTGATATCCCATCCCGGGATCCTTCTCAAGGAGTTTCGCAATGACCCGGTCCAGTTCTACAGGTAGCTCCGGATTCAGGGTGCTTGCCGCTTCCGGGTCTTTCGTGAGTATCGCGCGAAAAGTGGCTTTTCGGTCGTCGCCTTTGAACGGATTTACACCGGTCAGTAACTCATAGAAGACGACCCCGAAACTCCATAGATCGGTCCTTTGATCAACGCGCTCCCCACCGATCTGGCTTGGCGACATATATGCCGGAGTGCCTATGATCATCCCTTTCTTCGTGGCGGCAACATCAGGGACGCCTTCGATCGCCGGACCGGTTAGCTTTGCAAGTCCGAAATCCAGTATCTTCGCGTAGCCGTCGCCGCGGACCATCACGTTTTCGGGTTTTATGTCCCTGTGGACAATGCCTTTCAGATGTGCGGCGGCGAGAGCATCACAAACCTGGACCGCAATCGAAAGCGACGTCCGGAGATCGGTCTTCTCGTTGATCAATTCGCGCAGGGTCTTTCCATCGACAAACTCGGTCGCGATATAGCTCTTACCTTCAAAGGTGCCGATATCGTGGATCGTCACTATGCCCGGATGGTTAAGGCTGGAGATCGCCCTCGCCTCCAGTTCGAACCGTCTTACGCGCTCGTCTGCGGAATCGTAATCGGAAGGCAGTATCTTCAGCGCGACGTCCCGCTCAAGTTTCTCGTCCCGAGCGAGATAGACCTCGCCCATTCCGCCTGCGCCCAACAACCTGAGGATTCTGTAATTGGCGATCTGACCCTCCAGAAAGGCTGGGGCAGGGATCGCCGAAAGCGACCGTTCATCGGCCAAAGCCTCGGCGGCAATACCGACCGCCGAGCGGCGCATAAAGCTCTCAGATTCTTTCTCCGCTTTGAGCAGTTCCAGGACCGTCTTCCTTACTGATTCGTCGTGATGTTCGTTCTGAGAAACGAACGCCTCACGCTCAGCCTCGGGCAGTTCGAGCGCTGCATCGAATAGTAAGTCAATTTGTTTCCAGCGCGATTCGTCCATCAGTCGCCTTTCTTCAACTGCAGGTAAAGCCAGGCCTTCGCCTTCTTCCACTCTCTCATAACTGTAATAGGTGCCACGCCGGTAACCTCAGCCGTTTCATCTACTGAGAGGCCACCGAAGAACCGCAACTCCACTATCCTGGCTTTTCGTTCGTCAAATTCTGCAAGAGCTGTGAGCGCTTCATCAAGGGCGACGATCTCAGCATCCTCACCCGAAGACGCCTTCTCAGCATGCCCAACTGAGACCCTTATCAATTCTTCACCGCCCCTTGTCGGCCGTTTTCGCGCAAAATCTACAAGTATTCGCCGCATCAGCGTGGCCGCGACGCCATAAAAGTGCGACCTGTTTTCCCATTCTGCTGTTTTCCATCCGACGAGTCGGACGAAGGCCTCGTTCACAAGCGCCGTCGTCTGCAGCGTGTGGCCCCGGCGCTCCCGTGACATATACCGTTTAGCGATCCGGTAGAGTTCCTCGTGAACAATCGGGGCAAGCACTTCGAGGGCGGCTTCATCGCCGCCGCTCCATTGTTGAAGCAGTTCTGTAACCTCTTGATTTTTATCCTCTTCCATCACGCTAGCGGGCCGCAGTCTTGTCGACACGTAAATCTAGCACACAAAAAAAAATACGAAAATAAAAAGCGGGATGATAGTTTTTCGCCGCTCGGTACGCATTTGTCATTGAAAAGGGAAGTTCCGGCCTCTTTATCGTGAGGAATTGCAGGTTCCCTTATTTGGAATTCAAAGGAGAAAGATTATGGCGCACAAAGAATCAATTCAGAATGGCGAATTACAATTGTCATTCCCGAACGCAAAACACATCTGGACGGTATCCTCGAATGTCGGATACGGATACAGGAACAAGCCTGAAGACGTCCGCCTCGTTCAGTTCTTCATCAATGCGAGTAGGGATATTTGGGGAAAAGACTGGACCAACAAACCGAAGAAGCTCGTAACTGACGGTATTTTCGGCGGCAACACCTGGGCGGCAATAAGGAACTTCCAGGAGTTTAGTTTGGGGTGCGTGGTGGACGGAATGGTGAGCGCGGTCAACGGTGTGAAACTGTATTCACCCAAACAGCACAAGCTCTTCACCATGTACGTGTTGAACTTCAACTATTTCACGGCACGCGAAGAACACTTCAGCGATCTGAGGACAGACCCCAGTCTCCCAAGCGAGCTTCGCTCATGCCTCAGCTCACCAATGCCGGACCTGGTCTAAGAACGAAGATTGTGGACGCCGCGGATAGATCCTGGATAATTAGATATGTACGACAGATACGAAAGAATGAGGTATGAAGCCGCGCTGGTGGCACTCTTCGAGGAATCAAAGGGCGTAAAGGAGGAGGGTGAACAGAACCGAGGTCCCGAAATTGACCGGTACAAGGCTTTGGCACACTCTCCAAAATCTGCGAACCACGATTGGTGTGGATTCTTCGTATTCTTTTGTTACGCGAAAGCGGCAGACAAGTTCTCCGCCCCGCTGCCTTTTACGTCGGGCGTCCTTTGGAGCGGCCCCAAGTTGAAAACGTGGGCCGAAAAGAACCCGGTTCACACGGTCTCTGACGGTACCTTCCTTCCGGGTGACATCTACGTTATGACCTGGGGACACATCGGAATGGTCATTTCTCATTCGGGGGGCGATATGGTGAACACGGTAGACGGCAATCAGAGTTCCCTTGGCAAGGGGAAGAGCCTGAAGCAGAACGTTCGAAACAGAAATGACATGGCTGTAATAATCAGGATCACCGACACCGGAGGGCTGGGCAGTCCGGCAAAGTATTGATCCATATTCGCGAACTTCTTGGCCATTGGTGCTGGCCAAACACAACTGGATCATCCTGGAAAGAAACACCCGGAAAAGCCTGTGGCTGCCCTCGAAAATACTTTCGGAAGTAACACATTGGCAAGCAACATAAGCGCGGATACGACTGACTCGGCATGCCTTATCGGTTTCACAGCGGGCAGTCCGATGGCCTTTGACCTTCCTAATTTTTCTTCGAAACAAACTTCCTCACCCCTCATGTCCGATGTTATCCTTGCCGGGAAATCTGGCGGCAAGGAGGAGGACTCATTGAGCATTGGAAGATACAGACAGGTGGCGGCCGTAGGCCAGCAGGATAATACGGCCTGTTGGGCGGCGTGTCTTGAATGGTGGGCGCGGGCAGTCGGGCGAGAAGAGACAGAGCAGTGGATCCTGATGGAAGACTACGATTTTCTATGGGACAACGGCGGCGACGGGACCATTTCAAGGGCGGGACTACTGACGATTGTCAGAGACAGCCGGTGGCGGATGGAGCATCAGGTACTTCCGACCGTGCAGGACCTGAATCCGGTGGTGCTTTTTGCCTTTCTAAGGACGGGGCCTGTGTTCACAGGCTTCTTTGATCAGCAGGTGAGCGGGAATCACGTAAACGTAATTTATGGCATGGGGAACGGGGAGACCAACCCCAGGGTGTTCGCGATGGAGCCCGGGCACACACGGCGCAGCGACGGGAGTTACAGGGGCCGTCACGTTCACCGGGATCTTAGCTATTACAAAAGACAAGGCGACATTATTCTCGCTTCTCCGAGATCCGGGACCTGATCATAAGTGGGCGAAGGGCCTTGCCGACCGGGTCCGTTTCAGAAACCGGTAGATTCGGAGGTACAAACTGCGCCCGCGCTTTATCCGAAAAGAGAAGTTCGTGGGAGTAGTACTTGGAAGGGAGTTGCTTTCCGTGTCCTTCGACAAGTTCCCGGCAGTTCTCCAGATCGTCTTTCGCGGCACGAGATGTCGAGAAACAGTGCACTGCAGTGATCCAAAAGACCGTAAGTGTCTCGTGATAGGGCATTTCAGTTGACAGGTCGATCCCAAACGCCGTCAGCAGGCCAAAAATGCCTTTCTTCATCAGCGAATACGCGGTTTCCAGGGAGTTTCCCTTCGAATAGAAATAGGCGACTATCAGATGTTCCGGGTGTCCCCAATCTTCGCGGGGGATGGTCCCGTCCTCAAAACGGGCAAGCACCGAAAATAACTCGTCTTCGTTTGAATACTTCATTGCATTTGATCCTATAAACAAAACGGGCCGCCAAATGGCGGTCCGCCTTTAAGTCCTTTCCCGTTGCCCAGGTATGACTCACCGGTTTATATCTATGCGGCTTATGCTGCCCTAAGTTCGGTCTCTTCGGAAAAGTCCGTCATAAACAAGTACTTCTTCCATTCCGGACGCGACTCCGCGTAGTGACATAGCAAAACGTGGTCAAGGCCAAGCCGAAGAAGCTTTTGCGACGTCAGAAGCGGCATTCTGGCCTGCTCTGGCGTTCTGTTCCCTTTGCGCTGGTTACATTTGACGCAGGCAGTGGCAAGGTTCTGAGGGGTCGTTGTTCCGCCCTGCGCTTTCGGAAGTATATGGTCAAGCGTAAGATCTTTCGCGTGCTTGTGATCACCACAATACTGGCAACGATATCTGTCCCGTATGTATATCCGCGCACGCTTCATCGTGCTCTCGCGTCTACGGCGTTTTACGTGAATGTAGCTTCGAAGCCTGACTACTGAAGGGACGCGGAATTCTGTGCTTGGGGAACGGAGCACGTTGTTACCGTCAAATTCTTCAACTGACAACTTACCGCAAACCTGCATGCATATCGCACGCGCGACGCCGATCGTACCGAGCGGTTCATAAGAAAAATTCAAGAGCAATACCCTGCCGGTTATCAAAGCCAAATCCTCCTGATCACGAGATTGGAACTTAGGCGACTTTCCTCAAAAGCCCAACATGTAGTTTCCGATTCTTAAAGCACCACTATATTAACCAATTTCTTTCAAAAATGCATATGAAATACTTATGAAAAGCAGTTGGAATTCCTTTCCATCGCGGTTCAGAGCGCGGAGCCACAAGTGTCAGGTATCTATCAGCTGAAATGCCTGAAACCCTTTGCAGTCAAAGGTTTGACAGTTTCATCGGCTACAAGCTCCAGGCGGCCCGGATCCGAGAGCATCTCGCCTATGACCGTGCATCCCAGCGCCGAGAGCTCATCTGAATGTTCACTTCCCGCGGTCATCAGAAGTTCGAAGTCCTCCCCGCCATCCAACGCGAGAGAAAGGACGTCCGGGACTTGAGCGCCTGTAGAGTGAGAAATAAGTGTGATTACCGAAGGATCGACCGGAATCTTGTCAGCATAGATACGCGCACCGGTATTTGAGGCCTTGCAAAGGTGAAGCAGATCCGATGAGAGCCCATCGCTCAGATCAATCATCGACGATGCCAACTGCTGTATACCTAATAATTTACCTAATTGTACCTGC
>JAHEEZ010000021.1 GCA_024640445.1 Acidobacteriota bacterium
ACTCCGGAAAACAAAAATCTGGATTTCCTGCCCGTTTGCCACTATCTTCTAGCAAGTCTTAAAAACTAATTTTTCAAAATCTTGGCATCTTTGCCGGCGGCGGGGCTATAATCGTGCTTCAACCGACATTGACCTGGGAACAGAACTATCTATGTTTGAACGCTATACCGAAAAAGCGCGGCGCGTAATATTTTTTGCACGGTACGAAGCACTCCAGTACGGGTCCGAGACGATCTCGCCTGAACATGTCCTGCTGGGACTGATGCGCGAGGACAAGACCATTTCCGCGAGGTTCTTTCCGTTTCGCCACAGCCTCACGGTGGACACGATAAGGCGCGAGATCGAGGATCGAATAGTGCCCAGGGAACGGATACCTCAATCGGCGGAACTGCATCTTTCGCCTGAAACGAAGCGGATCCTGGCGTATACGAAAGAAGAGAGCGAGCGGCTTGGGAGCCGGAAGATCGGTGTCGAGCATCTTCTTTTGGGCATTCTCCGGGAGGAGGCCTCCATCGCGGCGGAGATACTTTACCAGTACGGAGTGAGGCTGCACGGTGTGCGCGAAAAGATCACTCGGCATAGCGGAGCGCCGGGCAGAAGGCCCGAAGGCGAGAAATCAGATACGCCGAACCTGGAGGAGTTCACCCGCGACCTGACCGCCGACGCGGCGGCCGGCCGGCTTGATCCCTTGATCGGCAGGGAGTCGGAGACGGAACGGCTGATCGAGATACTTTGCCGGCGTACAAAGAACAATCCCGTGCTTATCGGTGAGTCGGGGGTCGGCAAGACGGCGATCATCGAGGGACTCGCTCAGCGCATCGCCGACAAGAACGTGCCTTCCTTCCTTGAGAACAAGCGAATACTTTCGCTCGATCTTTCCCTGGTTGTCGCTGGGACCAAGTACCGCGGCCAGTTCGAAGAAAGACTGAAGAAAATAATGTTGGAATTGAAGGAGAACAAGCGAAACATCGTGTTCATCGATGAGATTCACACGCTTGTCGGAGCCGGTTCCGCCGAAGGGTCCCTCGACGCGGCGAACATTCTGAAGCCGGCGCTTTCACGGAACGAGATCCAGTGCATCGGCGCGACCACACCCAGGGAATTCCGAATGTCCATAGAGAAGGACAGATCTCTGGAAAGGCGCTTTCAGGCAGTGAAAGTGGTGCCGCCGACGGAAGACGAAGCGTTCGAAATCGTGAAGGGGATCGCGGAACGGTATGAGGCATTCCACCAGATAAGGTATTCGGAAGATGCGCTGAAAGCAGCCGTTTATCAGACAAGCAGATATATCCCGGAAAGGTTCCTTCCCGACAAAGCGATCGATGTACTGGACGAAGCAGGTGCCCGGGCGAAACTCAGATATCAGCAGGAGAACAATTCCGAGCCGTCCTGGAAAGAGGCTGTGGAGAACTGGAAGAAGGCTACCGACGAGGACAAATTGCTTTCGCTTGAACTCAAGACGCTTGAGGATTCTTTCTTCGCTGTGGAGGTCTCGCGCGACGACGTCGAGGAGGTCATCGCCCGCTGGACCGGCATCCCGATCCAGTCGATAAAGCGGGAAGAGGCCACTAAGCTCCTGGAGATCGAAGAGGAACTTCACAAACGAATCGTTTCACAACGGCCCGCGATCTCCGCGCTCGCTCGTGCGATCCGGCGCTCCAGAGCGGGACTCAAGAACCCGCGAAGGCCGGTCGGGTCCTTTCTTTTCCTTGGACCCACCGGGGTTGGCAAGACCGAAGTCGCCCGGACGCTCGCCGATTTTCTGTTCGGCTCTGAAAAGGCGCTGATCCGCTTCGACATGTCCGAGTACATGGAGAAGCACACCGTCGCCAAATTCATCGGTTCGCCTCCGGGCTATGTGGGGCACGACGAAGGCGGCCAGCTGACGGAGAAGCTTCGCCGCGCGCCGTACTCGATCGTTCTGTTCGACGAGATCGAGAAAGCGCACCCGGATCTTTTCAATGTTCTGCTTCAGGTCTTCGAGGACGGAAAACTCACGGACGCGCAGGGCAACGAGATCGATTGCACGAACGCGCTGTTCATAATGACCTCTAACATTGGCGCCCGATTCATCCAGAAGCGCACTGCGCTTGGTTTCCAGTCGAGCGAGATCAGTGCCAGCGACAAGATCAACGACCAGGTGATGAGCGAAGTGAAGCGTCTTTTTGCGCCTGAGTTCATAAACCGCCTGGATGAGATCATCCTGTTTGGGGAACTTTCGGACGACGATCTCAGGGACATCATTGATCTGCAGGTCGGGCATTTGAACGTGATACTTGAAGATCATTCATTAAAGATCACCCTTTCGGACGAAGCGAAGGATTGGCTGATAGCAAAGACTTGTGCAGACCGCAGTTACGGCGCGAGACCGCTTCGAAGGGCGCTCCAGAAATACGTCGAGGACGAGCTTTCCGAGTCGCTGATCCAGGGCCGGCTTGAGCACGAGGATCAGATGGAAGTCGTCTGCGAAGGCGATGCACTCAAGATCAGGCCGCTCAAAGTCGGCAAGGCGAAAAATGCCGTGACAAAATGAACCGGTCGGTAAAGACCCATGAACTGAAGCGCAAAGGATATGTTACACAAACCCTTTGCGCTTTTTATTTTTGGAGGGAATGCCTGTATAATTCGAAAGTTTGCTGGCAGGATAGGATAAATGCGGTTCCGAAAGGGCAACCAGCCTTTCGGACGCTGAATCAAACGCCGCGTACCAATCCTTCGCAGAAGCAGCCGCTTTTTAATAATTTAGTTAAGGAAAATTCCGTTCGGGCCAATTTGGTCTACGGACACTTGGACGCTTCATATCAGATACTTGCAGTTATAAGTATAGGGAATTTGGCATTATGCGCATCGCACGGGCTCTAGGGCTTGTTCTAATAATTTTGGCGGCATCGGCCGGCACGTTCGCTTCCGCGGTCGGCACCAGATCAGAAGATACTTCCGAAGGATCATCAGCGCCTGCGGCGCAACAGTTGGTTGAGACAGTAGATATTCAGGGGAACCGCAGGCTTAGGGACGATGACCTTTTCTATTACATACGGACCCGCCCGGGCGATACCTTTGATCCTGCCCAACTGGAACGCGATCTGCGCGAACTTCTCTCACTAAGTTTCTTTGATAAGACATCTGCAAGAGTTCTGACCGAACCCGGCATACGAGGCGGCATTAACGTGATCTTCGAGGTCCGCGAACTGCCGATCATTCGCGATCTTCAGTTCGAGGGCGCGAAGGCTGTTCAGGAATCCGACATACTCAAGGCGTTCAGAGAGAACCGCATCGGGATCTCGAAGGAATCCGTTTACGATCCATCCAAGGCGCGTGATGCGAAGCGCCTTCTTCGTGAACTATTCGCCTCGAAAGGCTACCCCAACGCGACCGTTGATGTGCGCGAGGAGGAGGTTTCGGCTACCTCGACGGCAATCACGTTTGTGATAGATCAGGGGCGCAGGTCGAGGATCGTCGAAATAGAGTTCGAAGGAAATAAGAACTTTAAGAGCAGTGAACTCCGCAAACAGCTTCAGCTTGTCCAGGAAACCGGTATGATATCGCGTTTCAAGGGACAGGATATTCTCGATCTCCGGAAGCTTGAGTACGACCTGAACAAGAACGTGCGCGAGTACATGTTCTCGAAGGGATATTTCCAGGCGAGGATCGGCGAACCGCAGGTCATCGGACTTGGTGTGAAAAGAACCGGCTTTCCGGTGTTGAAGGTCTTTCCGCTTCCGCTGGTTACTTCCACGGACGACACGCTCAAGGTGATAGTGCCTGTCGTCGAGGGCAGGATATTCCGCGTCGGGGATGTGAAGATAGAGGGGAACTCGATCTTCTCGGAGCAGCAGATCTCTTCGATCATCGGGGTCCGGCCGGGTGAGGTCGCAAACGGAAAGCGTCTTCGTGAGGCTCTGTACGAAGACCTCAAAAAGATATACGGCGGACAGGGATTTGTTCAGTACGACGTCGAGCTCATTCCGGAATTCAAAGACAATCCTTCGAATCCCGCAGAAGGAATCGTCGACATTGAGATCAACATCGACGAAGGCAAACAGTTCAGGCTCCGAAGACTTGAATTCACTGGCAACACTTTTACGCGCGATGAGGTTCTCAGGCGCGAAATGCTGGTAAACGAGGGCGATATTTACAATCAGGTCCTTGTCGAGACTTCTCTGCTAAGGCTCAACCAGACCCAGTACTTCGATCCTATCGACAAAGACAAGGATCTAGAAGTAAGGCCGAACGAGGATCGGGGCGAGGTTGATGTAGCTGTGAAAGTCCGCGAACGCGGTCGCCAGCAGATCTCGTTCAATGGCGGCATTTCCGGAATTAGCGGTACTTTCTTCGGGCTCGAGTATTCCACTAACAACCTGCTCGGCCGTGGAGAGGTGTTGTCGCTCGCCTTCGGCGTCGGAAACCGCCAGCAGAGTTTCCAGCTCACGTTCCAGGAACCGTATTTTCAGGATCGGCCGATCGCGGTGGGTGTTTCTGTATTCGCGTCCCGGTATAAGTTCTATGGAGAAGGCACTTACCTTTCACAGAACCAGGATGCGATCACGGGGGCGCTGAATCCATTTAACCCGATCTATACAGATGAGAGCGCGCTGTTCACACAGAGCACTTACGGGGCTAACGTTTTCGCGACCGCGCCGCTGTCCGAACTCTTTTTCAAGAAGCGTCGGTTCACGCAATTTTCGAGGATCGGGTTGACCTACCAGTTCTCGGCGACGTCGATCCAGGATCCGCCGATCAACGAGTCCGTCGATCCGGCCGACCGAATCCCGATCGTTTTCGAGCAGCCGAACATAATAACCAGCCGTATCACGCCGACCTTTGTTTACGATACAAGACAACCGTCGGCAAACGGTATCGACACTCTCAGGGGTACGCAGCTATCGGCATCGTTCGCGCTGGCGGGTCTCGGCGGGGACGTCAGGACATATCAGCCGAACATCACGTACATGAAATTCATTCCGGTCCGCCGGAAGAAGTCGGAAAATGCCGAGGTGTTCGGTTTCCGGATCCAGGCCGGTACTATAGGCAGTTTTGCGATCTCGGACACGATCAGGAATGCGAACTCGCTTTCATTCGTGGGCGGCGTTCCGATCTTTGAAAGGTACTTCCTGGGCAGCGAGTTCGATCTGCGCGGTTACGACACTCGCTCGATCGGGCCGATCGCCCCGTACGACAGTTATCTGACAACCAGAAATGTGGTTGCCGCAAACAATTTGGTAGGGGATCCGGTGGAGGCGTCGGGCATTCCGGCATTGAGGCTGGCGGAGATCGCGGAACTGGGTGTTCTGAACGGGCCTGACGGGCCGCAGAACGCGTTGTTCCGAAATAACTATAGGTTCATCGGCGGCGACACTAAACTTCTCGGCAACTTCGAGTACAGGATCCCGATCTTCGGCCCATTGACAGTTGCCGCCTTTGCGGATATCGGCGCCGTGTTCAATATTCGCAAAACTGGAACACAGAGGATCGACAGTGAATTTCTGCCCGACGATACGTTCCTCGGAGCCGGCACGCTTGCTCAGATAGCGCTTAGGAATTATCCGCAGCTTGCCAATAGCTTCGGCGCCGTGCTTTATTTTCAGGACCAGTTGTTGACGAAGACCGCATTCCGAAGGATATTCTGCCCGAATCAGGCTTGCCCTGAAAGCCTGCCTCCCGGAATACAGCCGATCTTTTTGAGAGGTGAAGCCCAGACCAACGCGCTCTTAAGGGTCGATGATTCGGCGTTCAACAACATCGGGGATTTTCGTTCCAGCGTGGGGTTTGAAGCGAGGGTTCAGGTGCCGGTCGTGAACGTGCCCTTCAGGTTGATCTATTACTACAATCCGAACGGACAGTTCGGATTCACCGAGGATGCCCCCGGCTTGTTCCTGCCTGGTAAGCGAAGCGGTTTCAGATTCACGGTCGGGCGTACGTTCTAGCCGGTCCTGCCGTCCATCTGATCGCAAGAAGCATCATTTCGATAGGCAGCGACATCTAGAAGTGGAAACCTCATTAGTTAGGAAATTAGGCATCAGAGGGATGCCCGCATGCAATAATTTAGATAAGAAGGATCTGGTAAAGCGGAGAAACGGCCAAAGCGCCGGCCTCCTCGCGGTTCCAAGGAGCATTAGAAGAAATGAAAGCAATCAGATTAGTAGTTGGCGGCGTCATCTTTGCCGCGATATTTGCGGTTTCGGCATTTGGCCAGACACAGGGAAGCAAGATAGGTGTGATCAATACGCTGTTCTTCCAACAGGATAAAGGCGGAATTACGAAGTACGTAAGTTTGCTGAACAGCCTGGACAACGAGTTCAAACCGGATAACCAGAAGCTGCAGACGCTTGCAAACCAAATGAACGCCCTCAAGTCGGAGATCGAGACCCTGCAAAAGAACGCCTCGTCCTCGGTTCCGGTCAAGCCGGAGACGGTTAACGCGAAGATCGAGGAATACAACAAGGCGGCGCGCGAATTCAAGTATCAGCAGGAAGAGACGAAAGCGCGCTTTGAAAGCAGGCAACAGGTCGTAATGGCACCGGTGCTCCAGGATATTGGCAAGGCGATGGAAGAATACAGGGCTAAGAACGGCTTTTTCCTGATACTCGATGCCGCAAAGCTCGATGATGCCGGACTCGTGCTGGCGTTCGACCGGACCCTTGATGTAACTGATGATTTCATCAAGTATTACAACGCGCGGCCTGCAGGTACTGCAAGCAACGTAAAGAACTAAGTGCAGATCACCTTTGACGGGTGCGGGGGCCGGTAGCGATCAGACTGCCGGCTTCTTACTTTTTGTGTTCTGCCTTATAATGTTCGGTCAGTTTGATAAACAAAACAGCAGCGCAATTGTTGTTGGTGCCGGTCTTAAAGGCATCGGCAGCGGGATTTTGCGCAAGGAGCCTTCACAAAAGATGAGAACGATTCGATACACACTATTTGTTACTGCCGCTTTGATCTTTGCGGCGTTCAACGTTTCTGCGCAGGCACAGCCTGCGGGCAAGGTAGGATTGATCAACCTCGAAGCCTTGGCGGCAAAGGATGGTGCGACGCGTTACATAAACGCTCTCACCGTGCTCGACAAGGAATTTGACACTGAGATCAAGGCCCTTCAGGCGCTCGACGCCAACATCGCGACCAAGACACAGGAACTGCAAGGTCTTGTGGAGCAAGCCAACAAGCCCGGATCGCCTGTAAGCGCCGAATCGCTTCGTACACGCAATTACGATATCGAGAGAATGAAGCGGGAACTGAAGTTCAAACAGGAAGACCTTCAGGCAAGGGTCAACAGCCGCAGACAGACAGTGGTCGGTCCGATATACAACGAAATGCGCGTGGCACTCAGGGAGTACGCCCTCAAGAACGGTTATTCGATCATACTCGACGGCGGAAAGCTCGAAGAGAATGGGCTCTTGATGGCCTTTGACGCTAAGTACGATGTGACGAAAGAATTCATTACTTTCTTCAACGCTCGGCCGGCGGGTACTGCTTCGACCAATTAGAACGCTTCTGATTCTGGATCAGTCGCGGGAGCCGGTAATGATTTGTGCCGGCTTCCCCTGTCTGCAGGCATCCGCCCAGGTAATTATCTGAAGATGATCACTTACGACATAAACGAGATCCACGCGATCCTGCCTCACCGTTATCCGTTCCTGCTTGTTGACAAGATCATTGATCTCGAACCGAGAACAAGGATCGTCGGTATAAAGCAGGTGACGATAAATGAACCATTTTTTCAGGGCCATTTTCCTGGGGCTCCGGTGATGCCTGGGGTCCTTCAGATCGAGGCGCTTGCACAGGTCGGTGCGATCCTCGCTTTGCGCGAATTCGAGGACCGCGATAAGCGCATTCCGTTTTTCAGCGGGATCGATAAGGCGAGATTCCGAAAGCCTGTAGTTCCGGGCGACACACTTACGCTTGAAGTGACGGCATTGAGGATAGGAAGCAAAGTCCAGAAGATGCGCGGTGAAGCGAAGGTGAACGGGACGATCACGGCCGAAGCGGAAATAATGTGTGTGATCGCGGAGCGTCCCTGATTCCGTCTTCACAAGCTGAGTGATCAAACCGCACCAAAATGTCTGACATACATCCGACAGCCATAGTAAGCAGCAGCGCCGAGATCGGAGAAGACTGCATCATCGGGCCATATACGACCGTTGGTGATGAAGTGAAGCTCGGAGACCGTGTAACGATCGATTCCCACGCGGTAGTTGGGGGAGATACCGTGATCGGCGACGACACCCACTTGTTCCCGTTCGTTTCGATCGGTCTCGCACCCCAGGATCTGAAATACTCGGGGGAGAAGACAAGGACCGTCATTGGTAAGCGAAACCAGATACGTGAGTTCGTCACGGTGCACAGGGGGACGACGGGCGGAGGCGGGACCACAACGATCGGCGACGACAACCTCTTGATGGCACAATCCCACGTCGCCCACGACTGTTCAATCGGGAACGAGGTGATAATGGCAAACGCGGCGACCCTTGCGGGTCACGTCGAGATCGCTGATCGTGCCAACGTAGGCGCCTATTCCGGTGTGCACCAGTTTTGCAGGGTCGGTCGCGAGGCGTTCATCGGCGGATATTCGGTCGTGGTAAAGGACGCCCTGCCTTTCGCGATCATTCAGGGAAACCACGCGAAGTGTTTCGGCCTCAACCGTGTCGGAATGAAGCGCCGCGGATATCCAAAAGAAGTGATGAAGGACCTGAATCACGCGTTCTTTCTTCTGCTCTCGGCCAAACTTAACACCTCGCAGGCAATTGAGCGGATCCGGGAAGAGATCGAGGGCTGCGCTGAGGTAGACCTGCTAGTCGGGTTCATCGAGTCTTCAAAACGCGGGGTCGTCAAGTAAGCGAACTGCCCAAATCCAACGCAATGAAATACGGACTGATCGCAGGCAACGGCAGATTTCCATTCCTCGTCGCCGAGGGCGCAAAGAAAGCCGGTCATCCATTGGCAGTCGTGGCGATCAGAGAAGAGACCGACCCGCTCATCGAGGATGTAGCGGACGATGTCGTGTGGGTTGGGATCGGCAAGCTTGGCAAGATGATCTCCTTCTTCCGGGAAAAGGGAGTTTCAAAGGCAATAATGGCAGGTCAGGTCAGGCACGTGCAGCTATTTAGCGGTGCGATTCCGGACCTGAAGATGATCAGCATGCTATGGAAACTTCCTCAGCGAAACACCGACGCTTTGATAGGCGGCATCGCCGATGAAATGGCGAGATCCGGGATCGAACTTATTGATTCAACCTTCTTTGTCGGCGATCTTCTGGCTCCGGAAGGTCCGCTTACGAAAAGAAAGCCCTCGAAAGAAGAACGGAGGGACATCGACTACGGTCTTGGGATCGCGCGCGAGATCGCAAGACTCGATCTTGGGCAGACGATCGTTGTCAGAGGCGGGGCCTGTGTTGCGATCGAGGCCATGGAGGGCACGGATGAAGTGATCCGGCGTGCCGGGCGACTTGCAAAAGGAAAACTGTCTGTAGTCAAGGTAGCAAAACCCAATCAGGACATGCGGTTTGATGTGCCCGTTGTCGGTGTTCCGACAGTAGAGACCATGATCGAGGCGGGCGCCGGTTGTCTTTCGATCACGGCGGGGGAAACGCTGATGTTCGACAAGGACGAGATGGTCGAGCTCGCGGACCGCAAAGGAATATCCATCGTCGGCACTCCTCCCGAAACAATTTCCAACGAACCTGCGTAAAGAACCCGGACACTAACAGACTAAAACAGAGAGGCCGGACCCGACCGGATCCTGCCGAGTCTAATCAATATATTCGGAGATCAATAATGAAGAAGAAATTTGCAGTTCTGTTTGTACTGCTCTCGTTCATACTGCCCGGCGCAGCGTTGGCAAACGAGCCCGTTGTTACCATAACCGCTGCTGAGAGGAAAATGGCAGAAGCCATAACCGCTGAACAGCTTAAGGATTTTCTGTATTTTGTCGCTTCGGACGAAATGGGGGGACGTGATACGCCTTCCACCGGTTTGGATATCACTGCAAAGTTCATAGCGCTCAACCTTCGCCGATGGGGATTCAAACCCGCGGGAGACGACGGGACATTCTTTCAGAGGATGTGGGTAAACAGGGAATCCATTGACGCGGATGCCACCAAGGTTGTTGTCGGCGGAAATGAACTCAAGTATGCCAAGGACTTCTTTCTCCTGAGGGGCCGCGGTTCCGCGGAAGGAGAATTTGTGTTCGGCGGCAACGGTTGGTTCGTCAAGTCGAAGGGCATCGATGCGTTCAGCGGTGTGGATGTGAAGGACAAGATCGTTCTTATCTATAAGACGGGCTTCAACGGAAGAGGATTTCAGGCGCCGGCGGAGGTCGGGGAACTCACCGGTGAGAAAGGAGTCGACTGGCAGGACCCGATCGAACACGCAAAATCGAAAGGCGCAAAGGCGATCGTTGTTGTTGCCGATCCTCAGATTCAGGGTTTTTGGCCCCAGCTCTCGAATTTTCTTGGAAGGGGATCCTCCTATGTTGAAGGGCTTCGTGAAGGAGGCGGTTCGCAGGGCGATTTTCCTGTCTTCCTTGCGTCGCAAGATTCCGGAAAGGCGATCTTTGATGGAACACCCGGAAACCAGGATTCGGCGGCCGCTTTTGCGACCGGTAAAACCGGTTCCGTTTCCGCATCAGGCAAATCGGAGCGGATTCCTACCCAGAATGTCGTAGCTATTTGGGAAGGTGGTGACCCGAAGCTCAAGTCAGAAATGGTTGCGATCGGGGCGCACTACGACCACGTGGGCACGAATGCCAATGCGCCTGGTGATGACAAGATCTGGAATGGCGCCGATGACGACGGATCGGGCACTGTGGCTGTTCTCTCCATTGCCGAAGCCTTCTCAAAAGCGCCCAAGCGTCCGGATCGTTCGGTTCTTTTTGTGTGGCATGCGGGCGAAGAGAAGGGGCTTTGGGGAAGCGAATACTTCAACAAGTTTCCAACCGTGGATATCAAGCAAGTGGTTGCCCAGCTGAACATAGATATGATCGGAAGAAGCAAGAAGCCTGGGGACGAGAATCCGAAAAACAAGGAACTGTCCGGTGAAGACGAGATCTATGTGATCGGTTCGGAGATGATGAGCAGCGATCTGGGAGCTGTTACAAAAGGTACGAACGGCTCTTACCTAAATCTCAACTACGATTACAAGTACGATGATCCTAAGGATCCGAACAGGTTCTTCTTCAGATCAGACCACTTCAACTATGCAGTCAACGGAATTCCGGTCGTCTTTTGGTTCGACGGCGTTCATGAAGACTATCATCAGGCCGGCGACAGTCCGGACAAGATCGACTATCAGAAGATGGAAAAGGTGACCCGGACCATCTTCCTGACTCTTTGGGAGGTCGCCGGACTCAAGGACCGTCCGTCCGTTGACAAACAGCTGCCGCCTGAACTGACCAGGAGGGATTAACCTTCAACTGCAAGCGCAGGAAGCGTCCGCCGGATTCGGCGGGCGCTTTTGTTTACGAATCCGCATCCCCGTCGAGGTGAATGCGCCTGTATGCCTCCGATCTGTTAAGCCCTTCTTCCTTCGCCGCTTGTTTCAGAGCCTTCTTCGGGTCCGACCCGGCCGCAACGAGATTGCGGTATCTGTCTGTCAGCGAGTCCTCGTCCGTCGCCCTATGGCCTGCGACCGGTTCCCTGTCGATCAACAGGACGATCTCACCCTTCACATTGGACCCGCCGTACTCAGTGATGAGATCTGAGAGAGTGCCACGGACCGTTTCCTCGTGTAATTTCGTCAGTTCCCTGGCAACGGCGGCTTTGCGGTCGCCAAGTACCTCGAGACAATCCGACAGACTTTCCGCAAGCCGGTGCGGAGCTTCATAAAATGCAAGTGTCGCGGAGATCGAGGCGCATTCACGCAGCCTTCTTACCCGGGCGCCCTTCTTTGATGGCAGAAAACCCCCAAAATAGACCGCGTCGGTCGGCAGGCCGGAGACAGTCAGTGCGCTTACGAAAGCGGTGGCACCAGGGATGGATACGACCTGGCAGCCGGCTCCTACAGCTTCGTTAACGACTCGAAATCCAGGATCTGCGATACCCGGACTGCCGGCGTCACTAACGATTGCGACGTCCTTTCCGGTCTTGAGCAATTCAACAAGTTGGGCCGCACGTTCAGACTCGTTGTGTTCGTGGTAGCTGATTAGACGCGTCTTTATGCCAAGTTCCTTTAACAGTTTCCCTGTGCGGCGGGTATCCTCGCATGCGATCAGATCGCTATTCTCCAGGACCTCGATCGCTCTGAGCGTGATGTCCTTTAAGTTTCCGATCGGCGTGGATACAAGAAAGAGGGTTCCAACCATATGCTGATGGTAAGTCTTTTCGCAGGGAATCGTAAATCGGGAGATATCGTCTTGAAAGAAAAATGGCCCGGGAGCTAAGCCCGGACCTGTTAATGAGTTGGGTCGATCGTTACTGGGATTCAGGTGCTAAAAAGGAAAGCTCCTGATGATCTCTCCGATACCGTATCCGTTTCGTCCGTTATACGGCATGTTGTATGCGTTCGCGAGTACTCGCAGATCAACCTCGATTCGGTTCCAGTCGCTCCTCAGTGACGAGCTTACGCGACTTCTTGAGATTTCCGCGTCAAGCCGCTGACCGATGCTGAGGACCTGCCGGGCCCTGTCATAGCTGTCGTTGTAATCGCGTTCGTTATCGTACTTGTCTTCCAGGCGGTCTGCGGCTTTTGCGAAGTCGTCAGAAAGATTTTCAAGGCTTCTGCCATTGTTGCCGTTCTGGTACCTGTTGTTGTCCCACTCGCGGTCAACCCGGTCTTCGAATCGCTTGGCGTTGTTTTTGAGGTTCACTATGGTGGCCCTTAGATTCCGAGTGTAACGGCCGTTCGTATTGACAGGGCCTCCGTTGCCAGGATATCCCCAGGGCGAATTGCCTGTTCGATTTCCGCCGTTCGGATAACCTTGAGGGTAGTTTCCGTTCCTGTTTCTTCCGTATGCGCCGTTGTAACCAATACTGTAGGCCCTCGCGATCGTAACCAGATCACGCTCGATGGCTGACCAGTTTTGCTGAAGATTGAAATTGTTGTATGACAATCTGGAACGAGAAAGCGCGGCGTCGAGCTGTGAGCCGTAGCTGACTGTTCTGCGCGCTTCGTCGGAACTGCTGCTCATGCTTCCTCTGCTGCGCCCCTCAAATTCATCGTCAAGATCTTCCGCGGCGTTCTTCAATCGTTTTGCAAGCGAGTTCAGATGGTCTTCTCGGGCGGTCCCGTCATAGCGGCTGCGGTCCAGTTCGCGGTCAAGCGTGGCTACAAAGCGACGGCTGTTGTTCCTCAGGTTCTTGATCGCGTAGCTGACGTAGACATCGGCTCTGCCGTAGTTGTCGTTATAACCGCTGTTGCGTCGCTGGGCGGAGGCGTAGATGGTGAGTCCGAGAATCATTGCGGCAAGTGAGATCGCGGTAATAAGGTTTTGATAGCGGTTCATTTGTTTCTCCTTTGTCTATCTGGAATTGGCTCGAGGAGTGACTCGCATCCCCCATGACGGGGTTCAGCAGGCGTTGCCATTGTTCTCAAACGGCAAAGACCGTGCCAACTTGGAAGTCAGTAGGGTAAAGGTCTTGCATGCAATGGTTTAGAAGGAGGGGCTTATAGGTTGGATGGATATCTGAAGTCGATGTCGTGGCGTCCGTGTTCCATATAGTACACAAAAGCAAAACCGCCGGAAGCGTATGCCGCCGGCGGTTTTCTTAATAGATCAGGTCCCGTTGGCTATTCGCTCAACGCTTTTCCCGCATTCAACCTTCCGCCACTTTCGACCTTATCCGTAAGCCATTCCAGAGTATCAGTCGATCTGAGGAGCTTGCTTCTAAGTTCTTCGACACTTACCTTTGGATTGCTTGCGACGATCAGGGCGGCAACGCCGGCGACCTGAGGTGTCGCCATAGATGTCCCGGATGCCTCTCTGTAAGCGTCATTCAGCCAGGTCGAGAGAATGTCCTTTCCGGGCGCCGCTATATGGACCGTCTTTGCCCCAAAATTGGAGAACGCGGCAAGTTGATCAGCCCGATCCAGTGCCGCCACGCTGATTACGTTCGGCAGATCGTAATTAGACGGATAGTGCGGCCGTTTGTCATTGTCCGTACTGTTGTTTCCGGCGGCTGCTACGAAAAGAATGCCTTGTTCACCTGCCGCCCTGATGGCATCTTCAAGCGCCTTCGAGTAAAGTGTCGAACCCCAACTGGCACTAATAACCCGTACATTCACCCCCGCCTTCTTTCTGTCAATAGTGTAATTGATAGCTTCGATAGCGTTCTTCGTTGAACCGAATCCGCCCTTGCCGATGAACTTGAGAGGCATAATCTGGATCTTCCAGTTGATACCTGCGATCCCGGTGCCGTTATCACCTTCCGCGCCAATGATACCGGCGCAATGAGTTCCATGACCGTTGTCGTCCATCGGATCCGAGGCGTTGTCAGCCGAATTGAACCCCTGCTTGTCATCGATCGTGCCAAGCTCATCGTCGGTGTAGGACGGTACGCTGTCCGGTCTCAGCCAGATATTCTTAACGAGGTCCGGGTGCGTATAGTCGACGCCGCTGTCCAGAACCGCGACCACGACTTCCTCACTTCCCTGGGTTTTGAGCCATGCTTTCAGCGCGCCAATGTCAGCGCTCTCCTTCCCTCCGTTCGCGCCATTGTTGCTGAGCGCCCATTGTTCGTTGAACATAGGGTCATTCGGCTGGCCGCTGTCAGAAGGCGAACGCGCTTCGGACTCCCGTTCGCCGGTAGTGGTCATCGGGTCCAATTCGATCCTGAAGTTCGGCTCCGCATACGCAACGAGATCTGTCAGTTCTGCATACTGCCTGGCGACGGATGCTGCGTCAGCTCCATCCAGATCGTCGATCGCGACCAGCCCGTTCACCGATTCGATCTCATCTTCAATTCTGTCGTTGAATTTCGCAGCAAGACGCTTTACACGATCCAGTGAAGTACCCGGACGGAACTTCACAAGGACCTCAGGTTCACTCTCAGAAAGAGTTCGGGGCTGCGACACAGGCCTTGAAGTCCGGTCCGAGCCAAATTTCCCGTCAGCCGCCCCGAACTGAAAGTCCATTCGGTTTATCTTCCCGGCTATCGCCGCGATCCCGATCAACACAAAAGCCAATACCGCGTGAACCCAAAAATTTTTCCTGTACATTTCTTGCTCTCCTTACCGCCAAAGCAATCCGTCCGACAGTTTCAACTACGATTCAATGATGTAGTTCGTTCCTTTGAACCCCGCGAGCCGCAACTGGTACTTGTCCGCCCTATACTCGAATCTCCGGCCCGACGCGTTCAGTTCTATCGCCCAGCCGCTTGAGATCATCTGCGCGGCCATCTCGCCCGGCACTCCTGCTCCAAGGGACATATCAGGGAAATCCCGGTCCGAAACCGAAGACACTTCAATATCGCTCTCAGGCACGCCAAGCCTTTGAGAGAGGTCAGCGACCGCTCTTTGTGCGGCAGAATCTTTTGTAAAGCTCATAAATGGTTAACAGTCCGTTTACGTATCGTTAATCTTCCTATGCTTTCCTTTATTAGTCAACAAACTCTTCGGATGTGGAGGCATATGAAAATGAGCCGTTTTTAGTCGTCTAATGCGACCAAATCAGGATCTTCCGCGCCGCTTACCACGATAATCTTGTAATAACTATTGGCTCTCGTTATACTTACGCCTGGTATCGACGCGGGATGGAGTTTTTGACCGCAAGAAGAATATAAGAATTATCTATCAAGAACTTTTTATAACTTTAGAGGCTGCCTTTTCAGGCAGCCTCTTTGCTTTTCCGTTGGTTTCTAAAGACCCGGAGTTCCGCTATCTCTATCAGCGCCGGCATAATGAACACGGCGCAGGCGGCTCCAAGTATCAGTCCGGTCAGGATGCGCGTGAGGTGCGTGTTCTCCCAGATGCTCAGGTATCCGAGCGACCAGTCCACAGCCATAGGCACCATTGAAAGGAAGAGCCAGAACCGAGGGAGCGGTTCGCTTTCATCCATCCGTCTGAACAAGGGATATGCGAGCACACCCCCGGCAAGGCCGAAGTAAACCCCGAAACACCGGGAACATACTGCGAACTGGTGTCCGAACAGGAAAAACGACCGTTCAGGCATCTGGTGGCAAATGTAGCCGAAGAAGTGATAGACGGGGTCGGAGACGCTTCGGACATCCATTGCCGCTGCAACGGGCGCCAAAAGGATGAGTCCGACCCAGAACAGTGTAAGTACGGAGGCCGCTGACCAGTAATAACCTGCTGACTTTCTTACATCCGCAACCGTAGCGGCAGACCTGTAGGCGATGGTGGATTCGAATGCCATCTTACAAAATCATTTCTCTGCCGAACTCAAGCATGGGCTGAACTTTCACTTTCACTTTGTATTGCCGGCGGCACGAAATCAGCCGGCAGATCTCCGCAGTCTTCGCGCAGATACTGAAGCTGTTTTGGACGCAACGTCGCGATCAACTCGCTCCTGGATTTTGTCTCAATCGGCTTGCCCATGTAAATTTTGCCCATCTTCTCAAGCCTCTTTTCCGAAATCGCGCCAGAGAACATCAGAAGCGGATATGTGAAGTTCGGCCCGTTCAGCCGCCGCAGCTTGTACAGCCACATTCCGATTGATCCAAGCCTCCAGGCAGTCGGCCCCCACCAACTGTACTGCCCGGGACGCAGATTCATCTTCCAGCACTTCATCATCAGCTGCCACTGGATCTCGGAAAGCTGTTTTGTCTGCGTTACGCCTTTTTCCATCTCCATCCTTGTGTCGTGAAGCGGAGTGAAGATTGATGGAATGAGGAAAGCGAAGAGTCCGCGGCGCTCCATTTCGTAGATCAGATCCAGCGTCGCCATCGCATCTTCGTCCGTCTCGTCCGGATTTCCAACGATCAGTGTCATCGCGGGAAACCAGTTATTCTCGTTCAGCACTCGGAGACCTTCAAGCACCACGCTGGGCCAGTCTTCTACCGAAAAAGGCACGCCTTTTCCGGGCATCACCTTCTTTGCCATTTTGATGGAACCGGTTTCAAGACCTATCAAAGGCGCCAGGGCTTTCTTTTCTGGATGCGAGCTCAAATACGGGAAATGTATGGGGCTCTTCGGAAGCAAGATGTCGGAAAGCTCTTTGATCAGGATCGGGTCCACGACAGCCGGCGCGATCGTCGCATGGCTGAGCACGTGCTGTTCGACACCCGGCGTGTTCACGATGTCGCCATAAAGATCCAGAAGAGCCTCGCGGTTTGGAAAATAGAATGGCGTGTCGGTATGGACCTGGCCCCATATGAACATATCTTCCGTCGCAAGCGAGATCTGTTTGTTGCCGTCACGAACATTTGCGTGGACAGCCTCCATTATCTTGTCCTTCGGAAGATCGATCTGCGGGTTTAGATCCGGAAGGCAGAATTTACAGCGGCGGCCGCAGCCTGTGGTCATCTCGACCACTCCGAACGTGGTCCTCTTATCCGGGAACATGATGCCTTCGCGTTCCGTTGGGTGCTTGACCTCGATCTCCCTTGGGAGATCTTTGCCAGCGATCGCATCGTCAAAAAGCGCCAGCGTATCATCCGATTCGCTGCGGCCTTCGACCACGCAATCTACACTGAGCTCTTCGTATGAATCCGTCTCGATGATCTGCCATCCGCCGGAGCCGCCGACGATCACCTTGAAGTTATCCCTGTGAGGGTCCGATTTCAGGTTGGCGAACAGCTCCCTCGCGTAATGCGAGTTGATCGGCATCTTTGAGGAGCCAAAAATAGATGTGTAAACGCCCGCGGCGAACGTCACGCCAAGGGGGTTGTGAGTCGAGACCGCGACCACGCGTGTCTTCGGCCCGATGAACTTTTCCAGATCTTCCGGAAAACAGCAAACAATGTCGTCTTCGCTGTATTTTCTGAGCAGCGATTTCTCAAGGACCCTCACGCCGGCAGGCATATATCGGGCGGAACCGTCGGAGTTGTACTCGACGTTCTTCCATTCCGGATACTTGCGGTTGATAATGCCCTCCATCCAGATCGGTAGTGACGCCATCGCCATCTGGATGAAGTAACCAGCGTGATCGATCGATTCGGTCAGCGGAGCTGTCAGGACGATCAGTTTTCCTTGATCGTCCGTTGGCGCACCGCCGTTGCCATTACTCATTTCACTGCTCATAAATCCTCCAAGCTACAAATGAACTCAAACGGCTCGATCCCACAATTCGGGGAATCGTCCGCCAAACCGCTAGAACCTGATAACTGCGTTAGGGCCTCCCTCAACATGCACCGTATCGACAAACCGTATGTTTCTGGTGTCCGTAGTCATTACCACTGAATTAGTGCGTTTGCCGGTCCCGAAAAATCTGACGCCTCGCAACAAAGCCCCGTCAGTCACACCAGTCGCGGCGAAGATTATCTTTTGACCCGGCGCGAGGTCGTTTGTGCTGTATACCGTTTCAGGGTCGGGAATTCCCATCGATATCAGCCGCTCCATCACTTCTTCAACCGGCGGGATCTTGGATGCGTCTACGCTGAGCCGCTTCGGATCGAAGACGAGCTTAGCCTGTATCTCACCATTCAAACATTTCATCGCAGCCGCCGTCAGTACGCCTTCCGGTGCGCCCCCTATTCCCATCAGGGCGTGGATGTTAGTTCCAGCCACTGCCGCCGAAATGCCTGCCGAAAGGTCGCCGTCCGAAATAAGCCTGATCCTCGCTCCGGCTTCTCTTACTTCACTGACAAGATGTTCGTGTCGCGGTCTGTCGAGAACGATCACCGTCAGGTCTTCGATGTCACGGTCCAACGATTTAGCGATCGCTTTAAGGTTGTATTTTACAGGAGCCTCAATGTCCACCGCGCCTCGGCAAGAAGGGCCGACGACGATCTTGTCCATATAGATGTCAGGGGCATTCAACAGGCCTCCGCGCTCCGCCGCCGCAAGGACCGCGATCGCATTGTTCGCCCCCAGCGCGCACAGGTTCGTGCCTTCGAGCGGATCGACCGCAATGTCGATCTCCGGGTAAGTCTCCCGTATCTCTTCAGGAACCCCTCTTCCGCCGACCTCTTCCCCGATGTAGAGCATCGGTGCCTCATCGCGTTCCCCTTCGCCGATCACGATACGTCCGCGCATTTCGACGGAATCCATGACCTCGCGCATCGCCTCTACGGCCACGTGGTCCGAATGTTTTCTGTCGCCCTGCCCCATCGTTTTTGCGGACTCGATGGCGGCCGCCTCGCAGACCCTTAGGAAATCAAGGGCCAGCTCGTCTGATTTAGCGTTCTTCATAACATTTTCCCTAAAAGATTCTTTGATAAAGTGTGCAAAATATGGAGGCATTCTAACACTTGTCGAGCATGCTTTGACAAGTTACCTTCAGCGTATTAACTTCTAACTTTGATTTTTGCCTATAGAGGAGATTGTTAGTAAATGACCTATATCGTTACGGAACCGTGCAGGGACTGCAAATACACTGACTGCGCTGCGGTCTGCCCGGTTGAAGCGTTTCATGAGACCCCGGACCTTCTTCTGATCAATCCCGACGTATGTATTGATTGCGACGCGTGCCTGCCGGAGTGTCCGGTAGAAGCCATCTATTCGGACATGTCGATCCCGGAGAACTATATGGATTGGCTGGAGAAGAACGCGGAAGCGGAGGATTATCCGATCATCAGCACGAAACAACCGGCGCTTTATGGTCCAAACTGTTCCGGAGACCCGGAATAGGCAATGTCACAACTCGTTTTGGAAAAAAGGCGGACAGGTTCCGCCTTTTTCTTTGTACCGGGATCAGTTCCATCGGATCCCGGCCCTGACAGTAAGTGGACGGCCGACCGTCGGCACCGGAGTGAGTCCCACCTTGTATCGCGTATCAAGAAGATTTTCAATGCTGCCGAATGCCTCTGCGCGTCCGAACCGCTTTGACACGAATATGTCAGCCTGAAAATATCCGCCGAGCCTGAATTGGTTAAGGTCATCATCGAACTGGTTCGACGCGGCTCTCGTCTGCAGTCCCAAAGTGATGAGGCCTGCCGGTTTGTACATTGCCCGAAACGTGACCTGTTGGGAGGGCGACTGAGCAAGACGATTGCCGACCAATGCCGCATCTCCGGGAAACTGCGTTATCAAAGCCTCAGAAAGAAGATAGCCAAAAGCAATATCCAGACGATTGAGCCTAACCTGCCCCTCGATCTCGAACCCCCGAACGCGAATCTTCGCCGCATTCATTCGCTGACGAAGGATGGGCGACGAGTCAGGGTCGACCGTGACGTTTGCGACCGCGTCCCTGACCACGGTCTGATATCCGCCAGTCCGAATTGAGATTCCTTCGAACCAGAAGGAAACGCCGCCTTCAAAATTGATAGCTTTTTCCGAGCGAAGGTCCTCGTTCGCCGTCGTCACGATATTGCCCACTCTGAATCCCCTGTAAAGCTCGTTCAAAGTAGGGGCGCGGAAACTGCCGGAAGCGTTCAAATATGCCGAGACTCTGTCGGTTAGACTGAAGTTTGCGGAGATCCCGGGACTAAGCGCTGTCTCGGCCCGGTCTGGAAATATGGTAGTCGATCTTTCGCCCGATGCGATCTGAAGATCAGACCTCAAAGCCCTGAAGTTCCTCCAACGGTCGATCCTCACGCGCCCCGTAACGATAAAACTTTCGCCTAAGCGAAGCCGATCCTGCGCGTATGCTGCGAAGGTTCGCTCTCTGCCTCCGGCACCGGTATTCGATGTCGGGTTTCCGCCGAAAAACCCTGTCTCGTCGCTTGATCCCCTGGTTTCGCGCCCCTCGATCCCGGTAAGAAAGAAATGTCTTCCGGCGGCGGTCGAAAATCTAATGGAGTAACCAATGCTTTGAGAAGGCACCCGCTGGAGCCGGGTGAGGGATTCGGTGTCGCGGTCCGCGGACACGGCGGTGAACGTCTGGTCGTATTCCTGAACGAGAGCGAAAAATCGGATCGACAGCGCCGAATTCGATGTTCCCGTAAAGGGATCGCCGATCTCGGGATCGGCGCCCACGACCATTTGCCTGGAAAGGGTCTCATTTCTTTGCAGCCGCGTACCGTTCTTCCGTGACTCATCGAAATATGAGCCTCGAATGAAAAAGTTCAGCTTGCCGGGAAGCCTGGGCGCAAACCTCGCTGACAGCACCAGGTTTCTCGAACCGGCGCGCTCGTCCGCCAAACCTCTCGATCCGGCTTCGACGGGAATGTATCCGTCGGTATGGAAGATTGATCCGAAACCGTCAATGACGATCGATCGGTTTGCAGAACCGCCGAATGCAGATGCCGATGCCGTCCCCTGTGTACCTCCGAACGTTTCGGCGGAAAATACCGACTTTCTGGTCGCGCGTTTCTGTATGATGCTCACGATGCCGCCGACAGAGTCGCTGCCGTAAAGACTTGAAGCGCCTCCCCGAAGCACCTCTACCCGGTCGATGGCTATCGGGGGCACACTGCTCCATGGAACCCAACCGCCGAACGGATCGTTAAGGGGCACGGAATCAACGAGCACCGCCGCCCTGCTTGCTCCGCTCGGATTCAGTCCTCTGAGCGAGGTGCCCTGTGTCGTGGGATTTGCGGTCCGGCTGTCGGTGCGGCGGTAAAGGGAAAACCCGGCAGTTTGCCGCAACACATCATCGACAGAAGGCGCGGCCGATGCCTTGAATTCCTCCTGTCCGAGCGAGACGATGCTCGCCGCCGTTTCGCCGATCGCGGTCGGAGCGCCCGACGCGGACACAACAACCTGCTCTTTCAAAGGCATGGGAACCAGCTCAATCCGGACGTCACTTTCGTTGGTCAGGTCCACCAGGCGTGTGAACGATCGGAACCCCGGCGCTTCGGTCTTGATATCCAGGGAGCCCTTTCCCGTGACACTGCATTCGAATTCCCCCAACCCGGTCTCGGCGCACTCCCGGGCCTCACCGTTGGCCGTTCGGAATGTGACCCGGGCCCCCGAAACCGCGCTATCCTTTGAATCCAAGACGATTACACGTAGAATTCTTTTGTCCGGAACCTGACCAGACACGATCCTGCCGCCGCCGGCGAATAGCAGCGACGCAGTCAGGACGAGAGAATACACAACGGGTCTCTTCATACAGGATGGCTGAAAAATGGCTCGCCGCCGCTCAAAACGGGAAGATGGCTGCGATCAGCCGGTGAAAAATGTCCGATTCGGCTCAAAATTCCAGTGAGACGGTGGCCGCTCCCATCGCGGCGCGAATACTCGTGCTCTTCGGCACCAGGCCGGAGGCTATTAAGTTAGCACCCGTAATTCGCGAACTCAACGAAGTCGGACACTTCGAAACGGTCATAGTTTCGTCCGGTCAGCACAAGGAGCTTCTAAGACCCATCTTGGATATTTTTGGCATCCGGCCCGATCACGATCTCGCGGTGATGACCGTTGGTCAGACGCCGAACCAGGTCTTGTCTGGAACGATCAGCGAACTCGATTCAATACTAGCCGACGAGCGGCCGGATCTGATCCTCGTCCAGGGAGGCACCGAAACCGCTTTGGCGGGTGCGCTCGCGGGATTTAACAGAGACATAGCGGTCGGTCACGTCGGTGCGGGACTCAGGACCGGAAATCTGAGAAGTCCGTTCCCGGAAGAGATGAACCGCCGGCTTATCACTCAGGCCGCGACGTTTCATTTCGCGCCGACTGCCGAGAACAGGCAGAACCTCCTTAAGGAACAGGTCTCTGACAAACAGATCTTCGTTACCGGCAATACCATTGTTGATGCGATGAAGATAGCTCGCAAGATACCGCATAGCGGCCAGGTGGAAAAGGTCCTCGAGATGACCGGCGGCCTGAAGCGGATTGTACTGACGATGCACCGAAGGGAGAGCTTCCGCAAACGTATGGCAGAGTACCTTGCTGCCGTCCAGGATTTCGTCGAGTCTCACGAGGACGTATGCGTCATCTTTCCCGTGCATCCGAATCCGGACGCGCGAAAGATCGCCACCGACATTCTAAAGGAACACGACCGCATACTTTTGCTGGAGCCGCTTCGGTACGTGGACTTTCTTTACCTCATGGAAAACTCGTGGCTTATCCTAACCGATTCCGGCGGGATCATTGAAGAGGCGCCGAGCCTCGGCAAGCCATTACTGATACTCCAGCAGAAAACCGAAAGAGTTGAAGCGGTGATGTGCGGGATCGCGAAACTCGCGGGCGCCGGTCCGGGGACGTTCGCCGAGATCCTGGAGCATTGTTACCTGGCGGATTCCTGGATCCGTTCCGCGAAGCAAATGCAGAACCCCTTCGGTGACGGCGATAGCGCGAAACGTATAGTCGAGGTTCTTTCCACGATCAGCCGGCCGCTCGCGGCCGAGCGATAGATCCAGACAGCCGGCTTTTGCCGAACGGCCATGATGCAGATTAAACTGTTACCTTGAATCGGCTTCGGCCGGGTAGATCGA
>JAHEEZ010000204.1 GCA_024640445.1 Acidobacteriota bacterium
CCCTCATTCGCGTAGAATTCCTTCTCGAACGGCAATATCGAGATCAGAAGGTCGACATATTTTCGGAAGTGCCTCACGCGAAACTTCTTCCACGCCCATACCTGCGGCGAGATGTAGTAAATAACACGAAGGCCTTGTTTTTTAAGACTTTTGGCGAGTCGAAGGTTAAAATCGGGAAAATCTACAAGTATCACTGCGTCCGGTCGGCGTTCGACCGCTGCGTGCTTCAGTTTCCGGAAGGCCTGCCAAAACATAGGCAGCTCGCGGGCAATCTCGAGACCGCCTATGATCGCTAGATTTTCCGCGTCGACGATCGCCTCAACTCCTTCTGAACGCATCTCGGCCCCGGCCGACCCGAAGATCGTGAACTGAGTCCCAGGATTACCTGCGCGGAGCGCGCGGATGAGCCTCGCTGCGTGACCGTCACCCGATGCCTCTCCAACCACGATCATCAATTCAATGCACTCTTTCATATTGTCGCCGCTTCAAATCAACCTGGCCGCGCCGTCATTATATCGTCAGTAAACCAAATTGAACATTGGCCGCATCGAACGCTTTGTTTCAAAACGTGAGTCATTTTCTCAGACCTCATCTGCTTGCAAAGCGCGATTCTTAAGCATAAAATGGCGTTTTTGTCTGACGAATAAATAGAAGCTCTTTTTGTTTCCAGCCCCAGAGATTCCGACGGTTTCCGGGTGGAGGATATTTGTGAATTTTCGCTTTATTAAACTTTGTGTTCTCGTAATCATCGCCGCCAGCTTTCTGCCGGTATCAGGCCAGGTAGATTCGGTGATCGGCCAGGTTTCCTCTTCACTTGCAAATTCGTTTGCGGGCGGAATAAGTGGTAACGGTCGGCTGGTGGTCTTCGAATCACGGGGCAACCTTGCGACGGTCAATCCGCGAAACAGGGACGGAAATCGAGAGATCTTCCTGTTTGACTATGCCCAAAGAAGAATTTTCCAGATAACCGATACCAAGCCGCTCGTTAACGGACTTTCCGGCGCCGCTTCGGGTACCGTTACCTTGAATTCAGGGACTTCCGGTTCGGTGAGCAGCATCACCGTCGGAGGTGTGGAGGTGCTTTCAGGATCGGTGGCCTATAGCAGTTCGCTCATGCAGACCGCCACGAATATCGCCTCGAATATCAATGCACACGTATCGAATCCGGATTACACGGCCACATCAGATGGCGCCGTAGTGAAGATCACGGCCGTTACTCCCGGAACCGGTTCGAACGGGCTTCCGGTCGTAGCTACCGCGACAGGCATCACGACAACGACGACGAGTTTTACTGGTGGTTTCAATTTCGACGGACCCGTAACAGCCAGTAATACGCGAGTGGACATCAACAATAACCGGCCTGTGATCAGTAATGACGGACGCTGGATCGCCTTCAGTTCGAACGCCACCACCTCGACGCCTTCTGCCCCCGATGCGACAAACCCGGGGAGTTTTGACGCGAACGATTACACGGATGTCGATGACAACAATCCGCTGACGGAAGACGGAAACCTTGAGATCTGGCTTTACCAGGTCCCGGCGGTTTTGGACGCCGACCTGACCCAAGGCCTCGAAACACCGCTCACCGACCTCAGCACAGGCACCTTCACGCTGGTCACAAACACCGATCCCAGCCGACCGCCTGTTGCGGGGAGCAGTACTCAGGTGCCGCTTATCGCCGCCGATAACACGGACCCTAGCATAAGTGACAATGGAAACGTGGTCGCATTTGTATCGAACAGAAATCTTGTGGGAACGGGGAATGAAGCTCCGGAAGACAACCCTGAGATCTTCACATACGTTCGGTCCGCCACTACTCTTTCGCAGGTGACGATGACGCCCCGCGGAGGGATCGCCGAGCCGATCAGCAACAACACGCCGACAATTTCAGGAAATGGAATGCGGGTGATGTTCGCAAGCAACGGGCAGAATCCGATCGTGGGAATGACGGACGGTGACAATACTGATGTGAACGAAGAAGTGTTCTATGCGGACCTGAACCCTTCAGGAGCGCCTTCAGGAACCAACAAACAGGTAACAGTAACTTCTCCGACCAACAAGGGTGATCTTGTTAATCTGATCAGCTTCGGACGACGGATGTCCCTCGACGGGCGTTACCTCGCTTTTGATTCCTATGCCGATCTGACAGACGAGCACGCCGGAGAAAACCAGGACGCATTTGGAACATTCTTGTTCGACGCTGACGATGATGTCTTTACGAGGATAGGTGAGCGCAGCAACGCAGATCCGCTCGCAGCTGGTGGAGATATCTCGCGATATCCTGGTTTCACGGATTATGACAATTCGGGAGTCCCGCACACGATCGTGCTTGAAACCCGTATGAATATTGCCCCTGACGGCTCGATCCCGGAGACGGAAGAGGACGGCCTCAACCCGGACCCGTTGAGGCCGGCGCAGATCTATTCTTATCCGATCCCTGTGACGCCGCCACCGGCGAAGCTTGGATCGACTGCTATATTCACCAGGATCACCAAGCTGCCGGCTCCTTTCTCGGTCCTCGGATCGATGCAGCCTCTTCCGAGCGATTCCGCGAAACGCATCGCGTTCAGTCTTCCTCAGTCCGAGATCGGAACGGGAAACAATGATCTGACCACTGAAGTTTATTACCTGATACAGCCGGACGTCATTTCAGAAACCGGTGCGTCGATGAGCTTCTCAACCGGTGCGACGAGCATACCTGTTGTAAATGGGGTAGTGCCTACACCGTCACCCACTCCCACTCCGAGCGCTACGCCGACTCCGTCACCGACGCCTACGCCATCGCCGGGCGAAACGCCGACCCCGACACCGACACCCACTCCGCCTTCTACCCCGTCTGCGGTTCGAGGAATCTCGGCAGGCATGCTGGCGATTGTTGACTTTCGTTCAGGTATTAATCAGCCGGTCGTGGCCAGGACAGCCGTCGGCGGCATTGACCGCAGTTTCGAGCTCCCGATGGAGCTTGCCGGCGTCACGATGTCCATAAACGGTGTAACGGTTGGGCTCAAGAAAGTTAGCCAAAGGCAGATCGTTTTCGTCGCGCCGAAGGGGATCGGACAGAACCTTGATGATACATATCCCGTGGTCATTAACAACAACGGTGTCGTCATTCGCAGCGAGATCACGTTCGTTGCGTCAAGACCTGACATATTCCGGACCGATCTCAGCCAGGATCTCAACCGGGCGAAAGTGTTCAACGTCACGAACCGGGTACACACGACGGAACCTTTTACAGCTTCGACGCTCAAGTACAGGGGCGGGGTGAAAGTCCCGACAAGGCTCAGGATGTACCTGACCGGAGTCCAGGGAGTATCAGGTTCGATCATAACCCTGAGAATTGGAAATACCGGGGTCACCGGAGACATTACTAGCCCCGTCCTGGTAGAACCAGGGGTCTATTTCATCGATTTTGAACTGGGACAGGGTTTCGACATGGCTGGAGACCAGCCGATAACGATTCTGGTTCTCGCGGGTGGAACGATCTATCAGGGGAGGGCTGAGGCTGACGCTCCCCGGGTCCGGATCCTCTGACGAGGCCAGCTAATAATTCGGGATCTTGGGGCCGGGATCTGCTTGTTTCCGGCCCCTTTCCGTTTTTCGCAGAACGAATCGGCCGGTTTGGCCGGATTCTTGAATTGGTTGGCGGGCTAAGTTATGCTTCTACGGACTCTTAACAAAATACGGTCAATCGCAAATTCTGAAATAAGGGCGGTTTAGGCGTTTGTTTGAACTACCGGACCCCATTCTTTTTATAGAGTTATTATCTAAACAGGAGTTATATTGTGAACTATGACAGCTAAAGACGTAAGTACGACAAAGATCGGAGCGAAGGTGTGGCGCGACGGCGAGTTCATCGACTGGGATGACGCTCGCGTCCACATCATGTCGCACGTGATCCATTACGGTTCAAGCGTATTTGAAGGTATACGCTGCTATAAGAACAAGAACGGTTCGGCGGTCTTTCGTTTGACCGAACATATGCAAAGGCTCGTCAATTCGGCAAAGATCTACCGAATGGACGTGAACAGGACCCGCGACGAATTTTGTGACGCTACGGTTGAGCTGATCAGCCGATGCGGGCTGGACGAATGTTACATCAGACCGATCATATTCCGCGGACTGGATGAAGCGAATCCCGCTTTCGGAGTAAATCCGTTCCCGAATCCTCTCAGGTCATATATCGCTGTCTGGCGTTGGGGCAAGTATCTCGGCGAAGAAGCGCTTGAGAACGGCATAGACGTCTGTGTCTCTTCGTGGGAACGGTTTAATTCGAATGCCCTTCCTGCCATGGCAAAGGCCGGCGCGAACTATATGAATTCGCAGTTGATCAAGATGGAGGCGATCCTCGGCGGTTATTCGGAAGGTATCGCACTTGACGATCGCGGTTACGTTTCTGAAGGCTCAGGCGAAAATCTTTTTATCGTCAACAACGGCAAGCTGATCACGCCTCCGCTCGGAGCTTCGATCCTTCCCGGCATTACACGCGATTCCGTGATCCAGATCGCGCGCGAACTGGGGATCGAGGTGGTCGAGACCGTTATCCAGCGCGCTGCTTTGTATCTGGCTGATGAGCTGTTCTTCACCGGTACTGCGGCGGAAATAACTCCAATAAGGTCGGTCGACAAGATTACCGTCGGAAAAGGAAAACGAGGCCCGATCACGGAACAGCTTCAGAAGGAGTTTTTCGCGATCATTAATGCAGAACGGCCGGCACCAGACAATGCCAAGTGGCTGACCTACATCACGGAGGTAGCCGAAAAAAAGTCGGCATAGGGAATGAAGAAGCGGAAAGCTGATCCGTTCCCGCGATAGCAGAAACCAGAAACGGCGCAGGCCGGACCGGAAATGGTCTGAGCCTGCGCTTTTCATTTCCGGTACAATTCCAAAACTTCGATGGAGATAAGAAAAAGGCTTGCTTCCGCGTCGCTCGACATAACCGTCTTCCTGGGCGGAGCGCTGGTGATGATCTACGAGATCATCGGGTCGCGAGTGTTGTCGCCATATGTTGGAACATCGACCTACACCTGGACGAGCCTTATCGGTGTCATTCTAGGCGCTCTCGCGGTCGGTTACCGGTTGGGCGGGGCCTGGGCAGACAGGAATCCCCGGCAAAGCGTTCTGGCCGGAGCATTATTCGCGTCGGGGGCGCTCGTCACCGGAACGATCTTGTTGAAAGACATGATCCTCACTGCGGTATCGAGCTCGGGCATGCCTCTTGAACTGAAAGCGTTGATCGCAGCGCTTTTTCTTTTTGCGCCGGCCGCGGTGCTAATGGGATTCATAGTTCCATACGCGGTGAAACTAAAAACCCTCTCTCTTGAAAGCGCGGGCACAACGGTCGGCCGGCTATACGCCCTTTCGACGGTGGGGAGCATCATCGGGACGTTTGCCGCGGGTTTTGTCCTTATTCCATTCGTCGGAAGCACGCGAACCCTTTACGGAGTCGCAGCTTTGCTTTTTCTTCTTTCTGCAGTCCTCGCTCCCTTCGCGTCATCGCGGCTCATCGCCGCGGCAGTAACGCTTTTTCTTTTCGGTGTCGCATTCAATGAGGCAGGCGCGATCATACTCCGCTCGAACGCGAACCTCTACGATGTAGATACGCAGTATTCAAGGGTCCGCGTATTCGACACAATCCAGCCGAGAACGGGCCGCCGGATACGCGCAATGGCGATCGATCCCTACATCTACCAGTCATCGATGTACCTCGACGATGAGAGGCCTGCTTCGGAGTACCACAGTTTCTATCACCTGGTTTCCCGTTTCGTTCCGGATTTTCGGAATGTGCTTATGATCGGAGGCGCCGGCTACTCATTTCCGAAGGAGTATCTCGACTCTTATCCGGGAAGAAAGATCGATGTCGTCGAGATCGATCCAGGGATGACCGCGTTGGCGCGAACTCATTTCAGGCTCAGGGATGATCCCGACCTGAAGATCATTCACGATGACGGGCGGGTGTTCCTGAACCGGACGCCGGAAGGAGCCTATGACGCGGTGCTTATGGACGCGTTCAGCACGCTTTTCAGCGTT
The DNA here is from genome assembly GCA_024640445.1 of Acidobacteriota bacterium. Taxonomy (GTDB): domain Bacteria; phylum Acidobacteriota; class Blastocatellia; order Pyrinomonadales; family Pyrinomonadaceae; genus Aridibacter. Next base: position 6,028 of record JAHEEZ010000204.1, read on the forward strand.
CCGCACCAGCTGACTACCGTCGAAGCTGCGCGGGAGATCAAGAGGTCGCTCAAGACGCGCGGGGTCGTGATCTTCAACATAGGCGCGGCGCTGAAAGGAGACGCCTCGATGTTCCTGGGCGCAGAACTCGCCACTTACAGGAAGGTCTTCCCAAAGGTCTTACTTTTCCGGGTCGATCCCGCAAAGCCGGAAAAATCCGTTCAAAACGTGATCCTGGTCGCGTTCAAGTCGGCCGTTGCTGTAAAGGGGAACTCCTCTGATGAGAGTATCCGGAGATTGCTGGAGAAGGAATATGACGCCGACCGGGTCCGCGAATTCCCAGTGCTCACCGACGACCTCGCACCGGTCGAGTACTACAGTTCCTTTGCTCA
>JAHEEZ010000205.1 GCA_024640445.1 Acidobacteriota bacterium
AGACGGTGACATTGTTTTGATGTTCGGCAAGGAACTGGGTTCGGAAGCGCAAGCGATAGCGGCGCAACTTCCTTTGAGGCATACCGAACAGAGGGTCCTTCTCCATCCCCTCGCCGGTTGCAGCAATTCGGTGGGAGCGAACGATATGATGCCGGGCAGACGATCTGTTGCGGAAGTCGCTTCCGAGTGCGATGCGATCCTGATCGGCGGAAGCCTTGAGAACGACGAACTCGCGAAAGCAGATCTTGCCGGAAAGGACTTCGTCGTCGTCCAGGAGCTCTTTTTGACCGCGACCACGGAATTCGCGGATGTCGTTTTCCCCGCCGCCTCTTTTGCTGAGATCGACGGCACCTACACGAACAACGACGGTTTCGTTCAAAGGGTACGGCGCGCGATAGATCCGGTACATCAGGCGAAGCCGGACTGGATGATCACCTCGATGATCGCCGAAGCGATGGGAATGGACTTCGGTTATTCGGCGTCCGCGCCTGCGGCGTTCCGCAGCCTTGCCGAGGGGATAGAGGCTTACAACGGCCTTCGATACCCTGCATTGAAGGATGAGACCCGGCCGGCGAAAGCGAGCCACGCCATCAGCGGCGCGAAAGACATTTCAAACGAGATCGCCTCGCTGAAGGAAAAAGTCGGTGCATTCCCGGACGCCGCGGAGAAGATAACCGAAGAGCCTCGCGTCGGGCACAAACTGCACCAGATCGGAACGCTGACGGGCAAGACGCCGCAGTTCCACCTTCTGGCGAACGGCAATCCGAAGCCGGAGAGCCTGTACGTATCTCCGCTGTTCCAGTTCAATCCCGACGGAACGCCAAAGGATGAAGAATCAAAGGCGACCGTTAGCTAGCGGCGCGAACCGCTAATTCGTCCGCAGGACGTAAACAGTATGGAATCGTTTCTCAAAACAGCTTTTCCCTTCATCGCGATCAGCATCGGCATAGGTGTGGCTTTTGGCGTCGTGATGATGATCGTCGCCTACACGGTCCTTGCGGAACGCAAGATCCTCGGCTGGATACAGGGCAGGATCGGTCCCAACAGGGTTGGCCCCTGGGGGCTCTTCCAACCTTTCGCCGACCTGTTCAAGTTCATCTTCAAGGAAGACCTTGTACCCGATAAGTCGACTAAATTCATATATTACCTGGCCCCGCTCGTCGCCCTGACCTGCGCGCTGATGCCGATGATCGTGTACCCGTTCGGGCCTCCGATCAATGTCGATCTCGCGGCGTGGCTCCCCTATGGCCTGGGTGAAGGGTTCACACAGATCCCGCTTACGATCGCGAATCTGGACGTCGCGGTACTTTTTGTACTTTCGATCACATCGGTCGGCGTTTACGGGATCGCCCTTGCGGGATGGTCTTCAAACTCAAAGTATTCGCTGATGGGCGGCCTGCGTTCTTCCGCGCAGATGATCTCATACGAACTGGCGATGGGCGCATCGGTGATCGGCGTTGTTATGCTTGCCGGAACGCTTAGCCTGACAGGGATAATCGACGCGCAGATTCACGCGCCCTGGTGGGCCCGCTGGTACATAGTCCCGCAGTTCATTGGTTTCTGCGTGTTCCTGATCGCCGCGTTCGCCGAAACGAACCGCGTGCCGTTCGATCTGCCGGAGGCCGAGACGGAACTGGTAGCCGGTTTCCACACAGAATACTCAGCGCTCAAGTTCGCGCTCTTCTTCATGGCGGAGTACGTCAACATGTTCACCGTTTCGGTAATGTGCGTGACGCTCTTCCTTGGCGGATGGTACATCCCCGGCCTTGATTACCTGGCGCGGCAAACTGACCTTGTGTGGCTCTTCGGCGTCGGCACTGTCGGATACGCTCTTATAAGCCATCTCGGCTTCTTGTTGAAGATATTTGTTTTCCTTTTTATTTACATATGGATACGCGGAACGCTTCCGCGATTCAGGTTCGACCAACTGATGAATTTCGGCTGGAAGTTCCTTTTGCCGGTCGCCCTCGGAAACGTGATCCTGACGGTGATCCTGGTCTTTTTACTCAACCGCTGATCCTTTGCGGCCGCCCGTTTATTTGATCCGGCTGCCGCGAAAAGCGAGGCATTTTTCGACATGGTCAATGCTCTCTTCTTCATTCTTGCGGGACTTGCGATAGCCAGCGCGATATCTTGCGTTTACCACAAGAACCCGCTCTACAGCGCTATTTCTCTAATCGGGGTCTTCCTTTCGCTTGCGTCGATCTATCTGACACTCGCGGCCCCGTTCATTGCTGTGGTGCAGATACTTGTTTACGCCGGCGCGATAATGGTGCTTGTCGTTTTCGTGATAATGCTTTTGAACCTGGACGAGGATAAGCCCATCACCCGGCTCAGATATTTGTTCCCGATCGGAGGCGCGCTCGGCCTGGTTTTGCTCGCGCAGACGATGTTCATTTTCTACGCGGTGACCAAAGCTCCACAGCCGGCTTCTGACGCCGGTCTGGAAGTCGGGAAAACGATGAGCATCGGGACGGCTATGTACACGGAATATCTGCTGCCTGTGGAGATAGTCGGTGTGCTGCTTCTGATGGCGATCGTCGGGGCGATGATCATGTCCCGCCGCATGCGGGAACCGAAGATTGAACTTGTGAAGAAAGCGGAGGCCGAAGAGGCTTAACGGCCCGGTACTTTTATGGAACCTGGACTTGGATCATATCTGGCTCTTTCGGGCATTCTCTTCACGATCGGCGCGACCGGGGTCATCTTCAAGCGCAACGCGATCGGAATGTTCATGTGCATTGAGCTGATGCTCAACGCGGTGAACCTGACCTTTGTTGCCTTCTCGAGACATTACGGCGATGTCACCGGACAACTCTTCGTTTTTGTCGTCATGAGCGTGGCGGCGGCGGAAGCCGCGGTCGGGCTTGGCATTATCATCACGTTCTTCCGGAACCGGATCTCGGTGGACGTCGACGACGCGAGCATTTTGAAGAACTAGAATTAGCCGCGGATTCACAGGAATTACACGAACGCGCCGATAAATTGAAAGTGCGCGTTCAAAAAAACCAATGATCGTAAACGAATACATGAGCCTGATCATATTCGCGCCGCTGCTTGGCGCGGTGATCAACTGGTTCTTCGGAAAGAAAGCGAACAGCGAATTGTTCAGCGGCGCCGTTGCGTGTGGGGCGGTCGGGATTTCGACCGTGGTTGCGTTCATGATCGCGTTCGGCATCGGGACATCGCACCAGGGCGCGTTGTTCATTCCAGAGGGAAAACCCGTCCTCGACCACATTTGGACGTGGATACAGGTCGGCAATTTCCGCGCGGATTTCGCGCTTGGGATGGACCGGCTTTCCGGCATATACGTCCTCTTCGTCACGTTCGTCGGCTTTCTGATCCACATATTCGCGACCGGGTACATGCGCGGCGACAAGGGTTTTTACCGCTTTTTCGCTTACCTGAACCTCTTTATGTTCGCGATGCTTACGCTTGTCCTCGCGGACAATTTCCTGCTGATGTTCGTCGGCTGGGAAGGCGTCGGACTTTGCTCCTATCTCCTGATCGGTTATTACATCAACAAGGATGAGGCGCGGCGGGCCGCCAAGAAGGCTTTCGTGATGAACCGCATCGGCGACTGGGGAGTCCTGATGGGCGTTTTCCTTATCTTTTCGATGACCGGTTCTGTCTCGTTCTTTGACAAGACGGTTGACGGACAGCAGGTTCAGAGCGTGTTTTCCTGGATAGCTGCGAGCGTCACGACGACCGATCCGTTCACGTGGGGCATGATATTCGCGGGCGGGCTGACTTCCGCGGGTGTCCTGCTTTTCATCGGCGCGACAGGAAAATCGGCGCAGATCCCTTTACTCACATGGCTGCCTGACGCTATGGCAGGTCCGACCCCGGTTTCCGCTTTGATCCACGCTGCGACGATGGTCACCGCAGGCGTTTATCTGGTCGTACGCTGCAATTCGATCTACCAGAACGCGCCGACCGCGATGTTCATCATCGCCATCATCGGCGCCGCGACGGCGATATTCGCCGCTACGATCGCCATCGCGCAAAATGACATCAAGAAGGTCCTTGCTTACTCGACCGTTTCGCAGCTCGGATACATGTTCCTCGCCTGCGGAGTCGGTGCTTTCACGGCCGCGATCTTTCACGTGATGACCCACGCGTTCTTCAAAGCGCTTCTCTTCCTCGGTTCTGGTTCGGTAATTAACGGAATGCACCACGAGCAGGACATGCGGAAGATGGGCAATCTGAAGAAGTACATGCCTATCACGTTCTTTACGATGTGCACGGGCTGGCTTGCGATCTCGGGCATACCGATCTTCGCAGGGTTCTTCTCGAAGGACGAGATCCTCTATAAGACGTTCGCGGCAGAAGGTATTGGAAACTGGAGCTATGCGCTCTGGATAGTCGGCGTGGTGACGGCGGTGCTAACTGCCGTTTACATGACCCGGATGATGGTGATGACCTTCTGGGGAGGCGAGCGATATCACGATGAACTTCCGCATGAGGAACATGCGGACCACGGCGACGATGACGATCATCACGCGGTCGCGGCTGACTTCAAGCCGCACGAATCGCCCTGGACGATGACGGTGCCTTTGATCGTGCTGGCGGTGCTTTCAACCTTCGGCGGGCTTGTCGGAATTCCTTACGCGCTCAGCTCACTTCCGGTCGTGAATTCGATCGTCGGGACCGAGGCAAATCGGTTTGAACACGTTCTGGAGCCCGTAATAGCGAAGGTGGGAGCCCATTCCGCTGAGGGCGCCGAAGGTCATTCCACTGTTTCAGAAACGGCGTCTGCGGGGACGGCTGAAACCGCCGCCGAGCATCATTCGGCCGAAGAGATCGCCGGTGAAAGATGGCTGGCGGTGTTTTCCGTTTTGCTTGCGGCGGGCGGCATAGTTATCGGATGGCTTATGTTCATCAAGACGCCTCTCAGAAAGATGCCGACGTTACTGGCGCGCAAATGGTATCTGGACGAGGCCTACAATAAGGCCATTGTCGATCCAATAGCGACCGGTTCAAGGAAATTGCTCTGGAAGGGATTCGACCTCGGGTTCATAGACGGAACTGTGAACGGTCTGGGAAGCTTTGTCGCCGAGATCGGTTCTGTCGCCAGGCGCACGCAGGTGGGCTTCGTGCGGTCGTACGCCGCGATCATTCTGTTCGGCGCGCTGATCGTCATCGGTTACTTCATTTATTACGCATACAAGATCATCGGCTAGCCGCCTGAACGGGTCCGGATGGGGACTTTGTAAATATGGATTTCATCAACCAAAATCTTCTGACCATACTGATCCTGATCCCTACGATCGGGGCGGCGGCGATAGTCGCTCACCAGGTATTCTGGAAGGAAGAGAGCCATCTGAAATGGCTGACGCTCGGCGTGACGGTCGTGAATTTCATCGTCTCGCTCGCGCTTGTCGGCCGCGGAGCGATCGCCGCTGAAGGATTCTCGTTCGAGCAAAACGTGCCGTGGATCCCTGCGATCGGGACAAATTACCACATAGGGATCGACGGGCTTTCCGTCTGGCTGGTGCTCCTGACTACCTTCATTATGCCGATCGCGGTGATCTCGACGTGGCATGCGGTGGAAAAACGCCGATTGGCTTTTTACGCGTTCCTGCTCTTCCTCGAAAGCGCGATGATAGGCGTTTTCGTCTCTCTCGATCTGCTCCTCTTTTACCTTTTCTTTGAAGCTTCGCTGGTTCCTATGTTCTTCCTGATCGGAATCTGGGGAGGAGCAAACAGGATTTACGCCACCGTCAAGTTCTTTATTTACACCGCGTTGGGAAGTCTCCTGATGCTGGTCGCGATAATCGCGCTATTTTACCTGCATCTTAAGGCTACCGGAGTGGGGACGTTCGATTATGTGACGCTGCTTGGTTCGCTGACTTCCGGGCAGATGTCGTTCTCAGGAGATTCGGCGTATATAGGCACGTTGCTTTTCCTCGCCTTCGCGCTCGCGTTCTCGATCAAGGTTCCCGTCTTTCCTTTCCACACATGGCTTCCGGACGCGCACACAGAGGCGCCGACAGCCGGCTCTGTGATCCTTGCCGCGATCCTCCTGAAGATGGGTACCTACGGACTGATGAGGTTCAATTTCACGCTGTTCCCGGAGGCTTCCAGGGAAATGGCGTGGATATTCATAATTCTTGCGATCATCGGCATAATTTACGGCGCTCTCGTCGCGATGGTGCAGCCGGACATAAAACGGCTTGTTGCATACTCTTCGGTCGCGCACATGGGATTTGTGATCCTCGGGATGTTCTCGTTCACAGAGCTGGGGATGCAGGGCGCACTATACACGATGCTGGCCCACGGCGTTACCACCGGCGCTCTGTTCCTGCTTGTCGGATTCATTTATGAAAGAAGGCATACGCGGGAGATCAGCGAATACGGCGGACTTTCGAACGTGATGCCGA
>JAHEEZ010000206.1 GCA_024640445.1 Acidobacteriota bacterium
CTTTTTCAACTTCGGCACCGGACAATTTGCTCTTGAGCTTGTTTGATACGTCGCGGGCGATCTCGCTTTGAAGGGAGACGATATCCGCCTGCTTGCGATCGTACTTTCCGCTCCAGATCACGTTCTCGGTCAGCGCATCGAGAAGCTCGAGACTCAAAGACAGCTGGTCTCCGCGCTGACTCACCCGTCCATACAAAACCGCCTGAACGCCCAGTTCTTTACCGAGCGTCTTGGTGTCCACATCCTTTCCCTTGTATCGAAAGACCGTCGAGCGTCCCTTAACACTCAGATTCGGGAGCTTGGAAAGACTGCTGATGAGCGTCTCGGTCATACCGTCCGAAAGGTAGTCGACGTCCGAGTTGCCGCCTTCGTTCACGAACGGCATCACCGCGATCGAATCTATGGGGTCAGAAGTTCTGTAGATGAAAGCGAAGTACGCAGCGGCTGACACAATTCCGATCAGCAACACGGCGATGACTGCCGTCGCAAGCTTGTGGCTCTTCGCCTGCGTGACCGCGTACTCAAGGCTTGAAGTGCTTGTCAGGTTCTGGGTCGACTGATTCGCCTCCGCCGTCACGGGTCTCTGGCTCTGCGTTTCGTCTGCGGGGTCGGATTCGGTATCGCGGTTCGGGACGATCGATCTTTCAAGCTCGCCCTGTATGTCCAGATCGCGTCTTAGGTTCTTCAGGTCGATGACAAGGTCGCCGGTGTTCTGGTACCTCATCGTCTTGTCTTTGGTTAGGGTCTTCCTGACAATCCTCTGAAGTTCATCCGGAATGTTATCCAGCAGCTTCGGCTCGGTCTCGAGAATGGCGACTATCGTGTGGTTGGTCGTCTCGCCGGCGAACGGCACCTTACCCGACAGCATCTCGTAGAGCACTACCCCGAGGCTCCAAATATCGGTCCGCTCGTCCGTCTCCTGTCCCCTTGCTTGTTCGGGCGACATATACGAGACGGTTCCCATCACGACCCCTGGATTGGTCTTTACGAGCGCCTTTGTCTCACCTTCGAGGGAAATTTCGCCGGTCGCTACCGCTCCCGGTACTGATAGCTTCGCCAAGCCGAAATCGAGAACCTTCACGTACCCGTCGTCGCGGACCATTATGTTCTCGGGTTTGATGTCGCGGTGAGCGATGCCCGCCCGGTGTGCCGCCGAAAGCGCTTCGGCGACCTGGATGACGATCTTCAGCACGCGGTTGAGATGGATCGGCTCCTTGCCTGAGAACACCTTACGAAGGGTCCTGCCCTCTATGTACTCGGTGGCGATGTAGTGCTTGTCCTCGAAACTGTCTATCCCGTAGACGGTGAGGATGTTTGGGTGGTTGAGCGCCGACGTCGCCTGGGCTTCCTGAACGAATCGTTTAAGCTTCTCGGAGTCCGACGCGAATTCCTCGTTCAGGAACTTGATCGCCGCCTTCCGGTTCAGCTTCGTGTCCTGCGCCAGATACACCTCGCCCATCCCGCCCTTGCCGATCTCGGAGAGGATCTTGTAGTGGGAGATATTTGTGTTTGGTTCAAGCTTCATAAAAAAGTACTGAGTACTGAGAAATTGATAGTTGAAAATTGGTAATTGACAATGTAAAGCAATGACGAACGTCAGAGCGACTTGAAACGCGGTCCGCCTTCAATTTTCAATTACCAATTTTCAATTGCTCTTCGCTCCTTTCGGAGCGGTGCACGCAGGATGCGTGCGTTCCCTCAGTCCTTACTCCGGCAATCCCATCCGCTTCAGGAGATCCTTGTACCGCGGATCGTCATGGAGAGATCCCCACGGAATTTCCCATCTGGTGAATCCCAGATCACCTTTTCGCTGGAACGTCTTCTCCAGCCACTCGAAAGCCTTGTCTTTGTCACCCAATCCCGCATACACGGCAGCGACGTCCCGACCGCTAGCTTCATTTCTCGCGAATTTTTCTTCCAGCTCCTTTACGATCGCTGTCGCTTCCGCTCTTCTTCCGGTTACGGCGTACGCGTAACCCAAAGGACCCAGGGAAAGACCGCTTCTACCCCTCAGTTCAGCCTCCTTTTCCAAGGCTGCGACACCTTCGGATTTCCGTCCCAGTTTCAGATACGACAGCCCCAAGGTTCGATACGCGGCAGGGAAATCCGGATCGAGCTCAATGATCTTGAGAGAATACTCGACGCTCGCTTTGTAATCATTCTTGATCTGAAGGATCTCGGAAATGTTGACGGCGATCACGCTCGAAAGCGGATCGAGCTCCTTTGCTTTATAGATAATTGCTTCCGACTCGTCGAAACGTCCGACTTCTCTTAGGAGCCTTGAATACCAATGATATGCCGTTGCATAGTTTGGGTTAAGTTCGATCGCCCGTTTGAATTCCCGCTCGGAATCCTTCCATCGCCAGGATTGTCTGTAAACCTGGGCGAGCGACGCGTGCGATTCGCCTGATGAATCGTCGATGGCTATCGCCCGCTCGGCATATTCCATCGCCTTCGGTACCGTCTCGGTGTTCGGTATTCCGGCGTAGAAGTTCATGAGAACGTAGCAATCGGCAAGTCCGGTGTAGGCGAGTGCGTAGTCGGGATCACGGTCAGTCGCGATCTTGAACTGCTCGATCGCTTTATTCAGATTATTCGTAGTTCGCTGATTCCAGAAATAGCGACCTTTCAAATAGGCCTGGTATGCCTCGGGATCAGCCGTTCCGGTCTTGGTCACCTTCGTTTCTTCCACGCCGGAAAGCTTTGATTTGATTTTGGTCGCAACATCTCTGGCAATCTCGCTTTGCAATGAAACAAGATCAGCTTGCTTGCGGTTGTACACGTTGCTCCAGATGGAATTCAATGTTTCTGTATCAACCAGCTCAAGTGTGAGCTTCAAATCTTCGCCGCGCTGGGCCACTCTTCCGAGCAGAACGGCCTCCACACCCAACTCCTCGCCGATCTCCTTGACCGACTTCTCTTTGCCCTTGTAATAAAAGACCGTGCTTCTCGCCTTAACTGAAAGGTTTGGAATCTCAGTCAGGCTGCTGATCAGGGATTCGGTCATTCCGTCAGCGAGATACTCGAGTTCCTTATCTCCACTTTCATTGACGAAAGGCATCACCGCGATCGACCCGATCTGCTTTGACGAATCGCCGCCATAAAACCAGTAACCGCCAAGGGCCAGTAAGGCGACGACAACGACGCCGGCTATTCCCGCAATCAACTTTCCCGTTCGCGGCGCGGTCTTACGGGCTTCTTCGCCGGACAGCTTTGTCGCTTTGGCATCCGCCTGATCGAGCGTTCGCGTAGGGGATTCGGACGTGCTCGCGCCATCTGGAAGTATCGCCGTCACCGGCTCATCCATAGACGCCGGGCCGTCGAGCAGCGCCTCACCATCGTCGAGGCAGAAACTCAACGTCGGGTCGTTGTAGTCACGGCCGCATTGTGGACATCTCTTCATGGAATAAAACTAACGGGGAAGTTGATATTTCTCGAGCATCGCCTTGAACCGCGGCTCATTCCGCAAGGGATCGAACACCGGGTCATGCTTCACATCCGAGACCAAGGAGTATCTGTCTTCCGTGAACCCGGTCTCCAGTTCATCGAGCGCCTGCTCCTTCTCGTTCAGCGCAATCAGGACCATCGCGATCTGGCCTGTCTCCGCCCCGCCGCTCCGCAACCTGTTAAGGATCTCCCGAGCCTGGCCGGTCTTTCCTTCCTTGGCTAGGGAGTAGGCGACGATCGTATCGCAGCCGGTCAACCGATCCTTTACAGACACAGAATCACCGCAAACTTCTTCCACCTCGCGGGACTTGCCCAAATACGCGTACAGCCTCCCCAACCAGTACTTCGTCGTAGGGTGCGTTTCATCAAGCGCGTAAACCTTTCGCCCATGTTCCAGGGCCTCGTCGTATCTTCCCGCGTAATAGTACAGCCTTACCAGATTAGCGCTTATCGGGATCGACATCGGCTCGATCTCAAGCGCCTTCTTAAAAGAGGCGATCGCTTCGTCAAAGCGCCCGGCGGGGCGCAGAATGAAGGAGCCGTAATAGTAATGTGCATCCGCCAGGTTCGGATTCAGCTCGAGCGCGCGTTTGAATGCTCTTTCCGCGCCCGCGGGGTCCCCGTCGATCCGGGTGAGGACGAGCCCGTTCACGACCTGGGCTTCCGCAAGGTCCGGATCCAGTTCGATCGCCTTATTGGCTGCGGCTTTGGCCCGCGGAGCCACGTCCGAAAACTTAGCTGTATTGTATCCTGCGCTTGTGAGCAGGACCTTTGTGAGGCCGACATAGGCAAGCGCGTAACCCGGATCAAGATCGATCGCGTCCTGAAAGCTCTCGATGCTCTTTTTGAAACCGTCAACAGTCCGTTTATTGAAATAGTACAGTCCCCGCAAGTAGTTTCGATATGCCTCGTTGTTCTTCGTGAGATCCCGCGCAGGTTGCCCATTGGTAGGATCGAACAGCTTTAGTCGGAGGTTTCTCGTGATCGCGTCCGTGATCTCAGTTTGGGTCTTTAGAAGGTCGGATACCTTGCGCCTGTACTGTTCGCCCCAGAGTGTCCTTTTGTTCCGCACGTCAGTCAGCTCGACGCTGATGGTTAGGTCGTCGCCAAGCTGAACTATCCGCCCCGAGAGGATAGCATCTACATCCAGTTCCTTTCCTATCTTCTCGACGTCGATATCCGCGCCCTTGTAGCGGAAGACGGAGCTTCGAGGGCTGACCCTGAGCTCGTCGACTTTCGAGAGCTCATAGATTATCGATTCGGCGACTCCGTCCGATAGATAGTCAGTCTCCGAATCATTCGCCTGATTCTCGAATGGAAGCACTGCGATGGAATCGATGACTTCCTTACCCGGATAAGAGTACTTGTACCCGAAGTAACCGAGCGCGGCGAACATCAGAACCGCGAGCGAGACAAGGACGACCCGCTTCCTCTTCTGTGAAGACACAGGAGATGCCGGAAAAGTGCCGCCCGAAAGTACGGCCGTCGGGTCGGCGTTCTGCGACCTGAGGGTAGTCGGGTCTTCGCTCCGACCGCTGCCGCCCGACGTCGAATCCGGAAGGATGGCGGTCAACGGTTCGTCCATCACCGCGGGACCGTCGAGCAGTTCCGCGCCGTCATCGAGGCAAAAGCTCAACGTCGGGTCGTTGTAGTCACGGCTGCATTGGGGGCATCGTTTCATATCAAGCGATCAAAGCGCGAAGAAAAGTACTGGGTGCTGAGAAATTGATAATTGATAGTTGAGAATTGAGGGTTCTTCCTGGGTCCGTCCGAAATCACGTTTTGTCGAACTCAGAACCTGGACTGTTACCTGCATCCAAAGCAATCTTAACTATCAATTTTCAATTACCAATTTTCAATGATTCTTTCGCTCCTTCCGGAGCGGTGCACGCAGGATGCGTGCGTTCCCAAAGCACTCAGAAGTCATCTTTCAGTACCCGGCAATCTCTTCTATCATCGCTTCGGCAATTTCATCCGATCGAGAAATTCTGCGAACCGGGAATCCGGGCGCAAATTCGCGAGAGCGGGGTCAAACGTCAGGAGCGTCATAGCTCCCTCGCGTTCCTGATAGCTGCGCTCGAGCCATTCAAAGGCCTTGTCCCTGTCGTCGAGGCCGGCATAAATCATGGCAAAGCTGATCCGTGAAACGTACTCCTTTTTCGCCATTTCGGTAAGATCTTCCAGCACCTTTTCGGCATCCGCCTTTCTTCCGGCTGCAGCCAAAGCATTGCCCAGGTAGGCCAGGTTTGTAGCATTAGATTCGGCGCTTTGAGCGTTTTCGAAAGCCTTGATCGCTTCCGCGTACTCCTTCTTTTGCAGATGGGCGCCGCCTATAACTTGATAAGCAAACCAATAGTCCGGGTCAATCTCCAGAGCCTTCCTGGCCTCTTCAATTGATCGGTCGGGTTTGCCCGCCGATATCAGAATACCGGCCAAATCTACGATCATGAGCAGATCAAGCGGCATTCGTCTCACCAACGCTTCCTGCATTTTGATCGCTTCGTCGTACTTCCCGGTCGCAGCAAGATAAAGCGGATAACTGGGAGGGTATGATGGGTCAAGTTCATTTGCCCTCTTCCATTCTCTTTCTGCCGCCGGGTAGTCCCAGTCATACCAAAACAAGGTCTTTCCAAGCAGAAAATGAGTTTCCGCGAGGGATTCGTCTATCTCCAGCGCTTTCATAGCCGCCGCTTTTGCCTTTGGTGCCGCTTCCTTGGGGGGCATATAGAACCCATTTTCAAAATCGTAAGCGACCGCGATTCCGTGGTATGCCAACGCGTAGTTCGGGTCGACGGCGATAGCCTGCTCAAAATACTCGATGCCCTTCTTCACTCCGTCCTCGGTATATTTTGACAGATAGAAATTGCCTTTGAGATAGAGTTGGTAGGCTTCAGAATTCGTGGTGTAAGTCTTTGTCACCTTCGTTTCTTCCG
>JAHEEZ010000207.1:0-5000 GCA_024640445.1 Acidobacteriota bacterium
GCACGAGCTCCTTGTTGTTCACGTTTTCGGGAACATTTATTTCAGTCATAACGAATACTCCAAAATTCGAATAAAATATTTTGCTTGTCTAAGTCTCCGGCGCCCCCGTTCAGGAGAGGCTCAAAACACCGAAAATTGTAGAAAATACGGGATAATCTTAACATACTGAGGAAAAAAGGAAAGGTTTCGAGGAGCCCCTGAATGGCATCTTCCGGGCGGTCCGGGATCGTTGGAAATGGCCGCGAAAAGGGAAGAACCGCAGAGAACGCAGAGAGCACAGAGAATTCTTAGGATTGGACAACGCGTTCGGTCCGAAACCACAACATTAGCAGCCCGAAATTATCAACAATCAATTCCCAACCCTCGCCGCCCGCCGTCTTCTCCTCTGCATCAGAAACGTGTGAAGAAGTACGCCCGAGAGGATGATCGCACCGCCGAGCAGAGCCCATCTGCTCGGTCTCTCGCCCAGAAAGATCAGAACCCAGATCGGATTCAGCAAAGGCTCGATGAACCCGATGATGCTCGCGTCCAGTGACCGGACGCCGCGCGCAAGTCCGTTGGTGAAAAGGACATATGCGATCCCGATCTGAAAGATCCCGAGGTACGCGACGGCAGTGAAGTCGATCCCGGACACTGCCGGCGGCGAGATGATCAGGAACGGCGCCATCGTGATCACGATGATCACGTTTCCGTAAAAGACCGAAAGCGCGGGATTCTTCGCAAGAGATCGCGGATGCCGGAGCGTTATGAAGTAGAGCCCGAAGCAGACGCCTGATACAAGGCCGGCGATGTTCCCGCTGAACGGGTCTTTGGCCAGAGCGTTCGCGGGATCGGGTTCAAGAAAGAACAGGCTCATGCCCGCCAGGCACAGGACTACCGTGATCATGTCCTTCGGGCGAAATTTCTCCTTCAGAATGAAAGGAGCAAGAAGAAGAATGTAGACAGGAGCCGTGTACTGAAGGAAGATCGCGTTCGCGGCGGTCGTGTTCTTATTCGCGTAAACGAAGCTGCTGAGAGTGCCCGCGTAAAGCAGGGAAGAAAGCACCGTGAACCAGTTAAGCCGGAGTCCTTTTCGAAATGTAAAAGCGGCCACGGTCAATGCCGCGAAAAGGGCGCGTCCGAAATTGACCGAGACCGCGTCGAGAGTTGTGAACTTGATCAGAAGGCCGCCGGTGCTCCACAAAAGCACCGCCGCGACGACCAGCCAGACGGGGGAGATGGGAACGACAGGTGAATTTTCGTTACCGTTCATTTCCAAACACTAATGCGGACTACAGGAAATCTGCGGCGGCCCACCGGCTTCCAGGCTTACTAAGCCACCGGACCACAGCGCGAAGCGTTGCTCTAAACGCTTGTTGTGCAATTGTTTAGAGCAACGCTTCGCGTTGCATCCGGATGTGAGAGGATAGAGAGGCGGACCTAATTCTCAAGGGCATCGTCGATAGTCTCACGCAGTTTCGCCGCTGACGTCGTAGCCGGCTCAAGCACGACCTTATCCACATTGCCGTAAACCTTCTTTCCAAAGACTCCGTTCCACGGAGGTATAACTATTGAAACCGATCCTTCCGCCGCCGCCTGACACGCAAGCCGGATAAACGGTTTCTTTTCATCGCCCTGCCCGTAGCCGAAGACCTTCATCTGCTTACGCTCAAGTGGTTCGACATCGGTCAGATTTTCCGCACCGCCGACCACGCCGACCCAGCAAGTACCGCACGCTGCCGATCGGCACTCGACCGGGATCACTCCTTCTATACAACGCTCGTCCTTGCCCAGCCAGTTACGGCTCTGGTCTCTCGCCGCCGCTGTCGCTATTTCCTCGTCGAAGATGATCTTGAATCGCGCCCGTTTTTCGGTCTCGTCCCATGTGACCCGGAATTCTTTGTCGATCGTTTTCAGAAAGCCAAGAAATCCCTGGCTTGGTTCCTCTGTCCGGATCTTAACTATCTCCGCGGGAGACTTCGCCAAAAGTCCCTTTGGCGCCGGCTGTGCGCCGTCGGTCACAAAGAACGCCTCTCCGCCCACCTGCCGGAGGGTCATAAGTCCGACCGCCGTGATCCCCATCGTCAGTGCACTATCGCCGGTGGCTTCTGCAATGCTCCGCATCTCTGCCGCAAGATCCACGTTTTCGTCATTGAAAGATTCGATCCTTCCTCCGATCGCAGACTTCACCTTTGGCCAGAATCTCGATCCATAGAGGAACTTGTGCGACGTGTCGATCTGTGTCGCAAGGTCAAAGTCGCCCTGCATTGCGAGGCCGTGAATGGTCTCTTCGAGGTTCTCGGCCTCTTCCAGATACTTCCTCAGTTCGAGCGGGAAGAACCTGAACCAGATCTGAACCGCATTTCTGTCAGCCTCGTGAATGCCAGGCAGGACCGAATCAAGCGCCGCCAGCCACGCATTTTCGTCGTATTCCGCAAGCGCTGTTTCATATTTGCTTTCTTCTATGTTGCTCATAATAAGTGTCACCCGTCTGCAAGTATTAAAATAAACTCAAGATTTAATCAGAATTCTATGTGCCGCACAACCGCTGAGGCGGCAGGCACCGGTCACTATGCAGAAAGTGGACTTTGTTTCGCTGCGCGCGCCCTTTTTTGTTGCCGTGAGCACTTAGGTACAAGGCATCGCGAACGGGACTTCCGCGCTTGACAAACAGCCGCCCCAAAACTAGACTCTGAAGTTTCGGACTTTTCGTCTGACGCTTTCTGTTCTTTATTTAAGGAGCGGGGGGCTTTGAAAACGCAGGGCGTTTGATCCCGGATCAAACGAAGCGACAATTATTGTGGCGTAAAACCGGGTTTCCACTTCATATGGAGCAGCGAAACACGGGGCGAGATAAAACCTACGAATATAGAAGGTGCCGTTTCGCGTAAGCGCGCGGGATCTCAAATCCTGAATCGAAAAGGTCACGCCACAGAAAAGTTGAGAAGAGGGAACCAGATCTTATCCTGCGTTAAGAGTTCCTGATAATAGCTAACCGAAGAAAAATCAGCATTATCGTAGCCGCTTGTGCTAACTGCCGGATGACATCCGGTAAGAGGCAGGCTACGGGATGATTTTCGCTTTTTGACGAGAGTTATTAAACGCCGGCGATCACTCGCACGGCGGCCGCCAATGGCGGCATTGGAAGACCAGATTATGCCGACAATCAACCAGCTTGTTCGAAAGGGCAGGAAGAAAATGAAGGACAAGACCGCAAGTCCGGCTCTGCAGGGAAGCCCGCAGAAAAGGGGCGTCTGTACGCGTGTTTACACACAGACCCCCAAGAAGCCGAACTCGGCTTTGAGAAAGGTTGCGCGTGTGCGCCTTACAAACGGTATCGAGGTCACGACCTATATTCCCGGTATCGGCCACAACCTTCAGGAGCACTCGATCGTGCTGATCCGCGGAGGCCGTGTTAAGGACCTTCCGGGTGTCCGCTATCACGTTATCCGCGGAACGCTCGACGCATCGGGTGTTGATGGAAGGAACCAGAGGCGTTCGAAGTATGGCGCCAAGAGGCCGAAGGGAGCCAAATAGTCTTTAGCGGTCCGCAGGCGGGCCGCAAAGGGCGAGTTGAAAGATTATGCCAAGAAGAAGAGTCGCAGTTAAACGTGAGATCCTTCCCGATCCGATCTACAACAGTTCGGTCGTATCGAAGTTCATCAACGGGATCATGAAGACCGGCAAGAAGTCGCGTGCCGAGCAGATCTTTTACGGCGCGATGGAAGAGATCGGAGAAAAGACCAGTGAAGAGCCTCTAAAGGTGTTCAAAGCTGCTCTGGATAACGTGGCGCCCGCGCTTGAGGTCAAGTCCCGTCGTATCGGCGGCGCGACGTACCAGGTCCCGATCGAAGTCACAAAGGACCGCAGGAATACCCTTGCGATCCGCTGGATAATCAGTCACGCAAGGGCCCGCAGCGAAAAGACCATGCAGGAAAGGCTTGTTGGGGAGATCCTTGACGCCAGCAGCAACCGTGGCGGTTCGGTGAGGAACCGGGAAAACATCCACAGGATGGCAGAGGCGAACAAGGCGTTCGCGCATTACAGATTTTAATCGGCAGATGGCAGTACGGGGGCGCTTTCCGACCTTGGCGGGCGCCGAATTACTTACTGCGGTAAAGCAATGGCAAAGATTACGTTAGACAAGTTCAGAAACATCGGGATCATGGCGCACATCGACGCCGGGAAGACGACCACGACCGAGCGCGTCCTCTTCTATACCGGTGTTTCGCACAAGATCGGCGAGGTCCACGACGGCAATGCCACGATGGACTGGATGGAGCAGGAGCAGGAGCGCGGCATCACGATCACATCCGCGGCCACAACCTGTTTCTGGCGCCGGAACGATACCGAGTACAGGGTCAACATCATCGATACGCCGGGCCACGTCGACTTCACGATGGAAGTCGAGCGCAGCCTTCGCGTTCTTGACGGTGCTGTTGCCGTTTTTGACGGCGTCGCTGGTGTCGAACCCCAGTCTGAGACCGTTTGGCGTCAGGCTGACAAATACCGTGTCCCCAGGATCTGCTTTATCAACAAGCTTGACCGCGCCGGCGCGTCGTTCGACCGCTCGTTCAAGTCGATCGAGGAAAGGCTTGGCGCGAACGCAGTTTCCCTTCAGATCCCGATCGGCGCGGAAGACCACTTCCTTGGCGTTGTCGACCTGATCACGATGAAATCCCTCATCTGGAATGATGAGACGAAGGGAGCCGAGTACGAGATAGGGGACATTCCCGCGAACCTTCAGGCGGAAGCCGAAGCGGCGCGCGAGAAGATGATCGAGGCGGCGGCAAACGTTGACGACGACCTGATGATGAAGTACCTCGAAGGCGAGGAAGTGTCGGAAGACGAGATCCGCGCCGCGCTTCGCAGGGGCACGCTCAACATGAAGATCGTTCCTGTCGTTATGGGAACTGCTTTCAAGAACAAGGGCGTCCAGACGCTTCTTGACGCGGTTGTCGATTTTCTCCCGAGTCCGCTCGAAGTCAGGGCGATCGAGGGCGTCAACCCAGATAACGAAG
>JAHEEZ010000208.1 GCA_024640445.1 Acidobacteriota bacterium
GTTCGCGCCCAGCCTTCCGCCGGACCAGTCCCATCCGAGCATCGCCAGAGGCACGAAGGCGTTGACCGCGATCAATATCTTGTTGAAACCGTAATCGCGCATTTTCCTTTCAGAAATTCTTTCTGAGGTCCATTCCCTTGTAGAGTGCGGCTACCTCTTCCGCGTAACCGTTGAACATCAACGTGTCGCGCCTGCCGTATTCTCCGATCCTGCGCTCAGTCGCCTGAGACCAGCGAGGATGGTCGACCTCCGGATTTACGTTCGAATAGAAGCCGTATTCGTCCGGAGCCGCCGCGCTCCAGGTCGTAGGAGGCTGCCTCTCCGTGAATGTTATCCTGACAATCGACTTGATTCCCTTAAAACCATACTTCCAGGGGACAACGAGCCTGATCGGAGCCCCATTCTGATTCGGCAGGAGTTTCCCATACAGCCCCGTGGCCAACGTTGCGAGCGGATGCATCGCCTCATCCATACGAAGCCCTTCAACATAGGGGAACGGGATTCCGGCGAACAGGTTTCCCATAGCGTTCGGCGCATTAGGTAGTTCAACCGACGGTCCCGAGGGATTGGCGCCGCCGTAATACGTCTGGAAAGCCACATACTTCGCCGAACTAAGGGGCTCTGCCTTCGCGATCAACTTACTTAGCGGGAATCCGACCCAGGGGATAACCATCGACCATCCTTCGACGCAACGGTGCCGATAGATCCGCTCCTCCTGTTCTATCTTCAGCAGGTCCTCTATCCCCAAAACCTTCGGCTTAGCGACCAGTCCGTCCACACTCACAGTCCATGGCCGCGCCACGAAGTCCTCGGCCAGAGACGCTACCCCGCGTTTGTCGGTCGAGAATTCGTAGAAGTTGTTGTAGTTGGTGATGTCCTCAAACGAGGTCTTTTCGTCGGCGAGAACCGATTCCGACCGGGCTATGTCATCTATGTTCGCCGTGACGACCTCTTTGGGCGGCGGCGGATTCAAAAGCCGGTATCCGATCCCGGTGGCGGCAGCCGTGCCGGCGAGCGTCGCGGCACGAATGAAGTTCCTGCGGTTCAGGTACGTGCTCTCGTCCGTGATATCTGAAGACTTGATCTTGTCGCTTGCTCCCATAATAACCGCCGCCAAGTAAGATGTTCGAAACCACGACGGTTTCAGATTCCCTTTAACCTGAATCATTCCGAATGGTGGTCTTGTTATTCCGTTGAGAAGGGAAGAGTGATGGTTGCTAGGGGATGAGCGGAGTTGCGGGCTGACAGGAATAGGTATTGAGGCGGGCTAATAGCTGCTCTGCGCGGCGGTGACCGTTCCGCCTTCCGCTTCCTGCGCGATCTTGACCCCGACCGATGCCCCGATCCTGGTCGCGCCAGCCTCGAACATTTTTCTCGCGTCGTCGATCCCTTTCACGCCGCCTGAAGCCTTTACTCCGAGCGCCTTGCCGACAGTTCTTCGCATAAGCCTGACGTCTTCAACGGTCGCTCCGCCTTTCGAGAATCCGGTCGAGGTCTTCACAAAATCCGCACCGGCGTTCCTTGATGCCAGACACGCCCGGACCTTCTCGTCATCGGTAAGCAGCGCCGTTTCGATAATGACCTTGCAGAGAACTCCATTCTCGTGCGCCGCCTCGGCAACGGCTCGCACGTCATCTTCAACGGCGCAGTCGTCGCCTGATTTAAGGGCGCCGACGTTGATGACCATATCGACTTCCTTTGCTCCGTTGAAGATCGCACGGCGGGCTTCAAAGGCCTTTACGTCTGAAAGCGTCGCTCCGAGCGGAAAACCGATCACCGTGCAAACAGGGACCTCGGTTCCCCTCAAGAATTCCGAGGCTTTCTTTACCCATACAGGATTGACGCAGACCGAAGCGAACCCGTATTTTGCCGCCTCTTCACACAACTTCCGGATGTCGGCCTCGCTCGCTTCTGGTTTGAGCAATGTGTGATCGATGAGAGAAGCCCAGTCGTGCGCGGTGGCAGTTTCGCCAAGCACGATACCGATCCTTGACGCTCCCGCATCGACGATACGCTCGACATCCGCACGGCAAAACGTCGGGCAGGAATCTTCGTCGAGTCTCGCAAGAACGAGGTCGGTAATTTGCTCAACCAGTTGTTCGTGGTTCGCTTTTTCCATCGCCTTCAGGATCGGTTGTTGTACTGGCTTTCGATCGTCCTGATCTTGCCCACCCTCTTGATGTGCCTGGGCTCTGAGATCTCATGCGTAAGAAACGCATCGACGATCTCGCGTATCTCTTCAAAGCTGTTCTGTCCGCTTCCAAGCGTCAGGACGTTAGCCCCGTTATGCTCGCGGGAATTCGTCGCGAGTGCCGAATTGTAGCACGCCGCCGCGAGAACCCCCGGCACCTTGTTCGCAGCCATCGCACTGCCAATTCCAGCCCCGTCGATGATGATCCCGACGTCCGCCTGCCGGCGTGCGACCGCCTGAGCGACGGCATGTGCAAAATCAGGGTAATCCACCGAAGCTTTCGAATCCGTTCCGAAATCCCGGACTTTCAAACCCAGCCCGCCAAGATACATCGCGAGCCTCGATTTCATCTCGAACCCGCCATGGTCGGAGCCGATCGCTACTGAAGATACCTTTAGCGAAGCATGTCTTTCTTCCTTTTTTACTAGCTTGATCTTCTTTGCAGAAACGATATCTGAAGCAAGAGGGGTGAATTTGACGCCTTCCGAAACCCGGAGGCGGGCGCCTTCGCCCAACCCGCGAAGATCGTCCTCCGTGATCAGGGACTTCGCGGATTCGTCACGGTCAAAGTCCTTTGGCGGCTCGTCCGGAAGCGAATTAACGCGGAGGTGTTTAGGATAGACCTCCGGTTCTTGCTTTTCCGAAGACGCGGAAGCCAGAACCTGTCGGACGAGTTCCCTCACCCTGTCGCGTTTTTCATTGTCTGCTGACATTGATCGAGATGATCTCCCGGACCGGTTTGACGTTTGAAAGTACCTCAAATAGTATTGCCAATTATCTTTTCAATCAAACATCGGAGGGTTATTTCAGAGTGACAACTGAATCCACCGCGCGGGAGTCGGAATTCGGAAATTCAAACCTGGAAGTGATGATCTCGCAGGAAGACATCGCCTCGCGAGTACGTGTGCTAGGAGCGGAGATCACAAAGGAATACGCCGGAAAAGACCTGGTGCTGATCGGGGTACTGAAAGGGTCCTGCGTCTTTATGTCGGACCTTATGCGGCACATAGACCTCCCAATGGACATCGACTTTATGGCGGTCGCCAGCTACAAGGACGGCACCGTTTCCTCTGGTGACGTAGAGATCCTTAAGGATCTGACGAAGCCGATTCGCGGCAAGGATGTGATCCTGATCGAGGACATCATCGACACAGGCCTCACGCTGCACAGGCTAGTGGACATACTTGGAACACGCGGTGCCAATTCGATCAGAATTGCCACACTTCTCGACAAGCCCGAGCCGAGGATCAAAAAAGAAGTGAAAGTCGATTATTGCGGGTTTGAAATACCCAACAAGTTCGTCGTCGGTTACGGTCTCGACGTCGCGGGCCGCTTCCGGAACTTGCCGTTTGTAGCGATCATCAAAGATCCCGATCAACTCTGATCCGGAAAAGGACTCCCCCACTCAACTTTTAGGCAGAAACGCGACCGTCACGGAGCGTCCCCCCAAGGCAGAAACGCGACCGTCAGGGAGCGTGCCCTAAATCAGAAACGCGACCGCCAGGGAGCGTGCCACCAGATCAGAAACGCGACCGCCAGGGAGTTTTTTGCAGCGCTGTGGGCAGCAACGCCCCTGAGAGAAAGTAATGACAATCCAAGTCACGTTTCGAATTGAACGCAAAGAAGTATGTTGAACGAATTTCTTCTTCAACGCTCGATTCTTACCCATAAGGAGTGCTTATTTACTCATTGCTCGACAAATCTACTAAGTATTCCTAAACTTGTTTTCTCAATTTCGTTTAGGGGCCTCATCCTCTTATGCGACACCACTATTATGAAGAATGGGACGAAAACCCATTTCCACTGGCTTACCTGATTACTCTCCGCACTTACGCTACTTGGCTGCACGGAGACCTTCGGGGTTGGGTAGATACACACCACCGACGTAACGTATATGGTTCTCCTCGTGGCACCCAAAATACTCCGCTTTCAGAGAATATGAAGAGAAGGGCACTGCAAGATCCTGTGCGCCTTGATTCCCAGTGCCGGGTGTTTGTAGAGTCAGCGGTCAGCGAGGTATGTCGGCATCGCGGTTATTTGCTCCGTGCCGTGAATGTACGATCCAATCATCTCCACACAGTCGTAACTGGCGCGGTGCCACCGGAAAAGATAGCGAATACAATCAAAGCATACTCAACGCGCAGACTTCGCGCTGAGGGCCGATTCTTTACTGATGATCGGGTTTGGTCAAGAGGGTGTTCGCGCAAATACCTATGGAAGCCACATCAGGTTGAAGCTGCAACTGATTATGTTCTTTACAGTCAAGGATTGCTGCCGTTTGAAGATGGGGAGTGGAATCCGAAACGAAAATGAGCGACTGCTCTTTCCGGATCGTATCGGCACGCTCCCAAACAGTCGCGTTTCTGCTCGCTCGTTTCCGCACGCACGCTCCCTCACGGTCGCGTTTCTGCCGGCTCCTCTTCAGCTCCGGTCGGGCTCCCAGGCGTCGATCACTTCAAGCACCTCCCTAGTTGCCGAGACCTCGAACGGAAACTCTCTCGCAAACAGTTCCCGCATCCTTGCGCTGTCCTCAGAAAGATAATCCTCCAGCGATTTTCTGTCAGGCGCCATGTAACTGACCCGGTATGAACCATCTTCCGAGCGGGCGAACGAAGCCCCCTCAAACTTCCCCGCCGCCAGCACGTCCGGTATGTGCCTGGAGCGCATGTAGTCCTCGAATCTCTTGGAGAGATCTTTTCCAACTGTAACAACTACTGAATAGCAGATCATAGCCAGGACGGTATTCTGCCACGGATTCACTTCCGGCGGAAACACCTGCTATGAGACAAGTTTTTGAACCTTGCCTGCGGCCTCTTGCAACCGGCCCGAGTTCAAGTACAATCTCAGACCTTATGTCATTTAGAACAATCTTTGCGGGAACCGTTCTCATTGCAGCTCTTGCGGGCGCGTCGAAGGCACAACAGACCCAGCAGGTTGCGAGTGTTTACCACGACGTTCACCAGATCGCTTCAAAGTACGTCAATGAAGATCGAACGATTTGGGTGCGAGTTCCGCTGGACTATTCGCGTACTGAGGAGAAGTATCCGGTGATCTATATGCTCGACGGGCACGCACCCCAGACCAGCATGATGGCCGGGATCATAGAGCAGCAGGCCTGGGCTGGAATGATGCCTGAGGCAATACTCGTCAGCATCCAGAATACTAACCGTTCAAGGGATCTGACACCCGTCGATGATGGAAAAGGCGGAAGTGTAGGCGGCGGCGACAGGTTTCTGGACTTTGTGGAAAAGGAGGTCATGCCTCTTGTTGACGGAAAATACCGCACACAGCCGTACAGGATCTTTGCGGGACATTCACTCGGCGGACTGATGAGCGTCTACGCGATGGTCACGCGGCCCTGGATGTTCAATTCCTATATCGCGGCAAGTCCGGTCCTGCATTTCAAAGACGACTTTGTGATCGGAAAAGCAAAAAGCGCATTTAAGGAAAGAAAGGACTGGGACAAGACTCTATTTGTTTCGATCGGAAACGAACCCGACTACAGCAACGGATTCAAAGATTTCCGGAAGTTGATAGAGAATGAGAAGCCGAAAGGGCTCGAATTCGAATTTCGTGAATTTCCGGAGGAGACCCACGGATCAGTCGTCCTTAGAGCTTACTATTGGGGTCTGAGGAAGGTCTTTGAAGGCTGGCAGCCCGACAGGATCGGATCAGTCGCGGACCTGGAACGGCATTACGAGAGATTAACAAAGAGGTTTGGATATTCGATCCTCCCTCCGGAAGCGGCGATGAACCGGATCGGATATCAACTGCTGAATGCCGGCAGAACTCTCGAGGCGATCGACGCCTTCAAAAAGAACGCGGCAAACTACGCGAACTCCGCGAACGTCTACGACAGTCTTGGCGAGGCCTACGAGAAGAACGGACAAAGAAGCAAAGCGGCTGAAAACTACAGGAGGGCTGTGGATCTTGCCAGAGCCGCGGGAGACACCAGATCGGAGGCGATCTTCAAGGGGCGTCTCGAGCGCCTGGAAAACGACTGATGAGCCTGGTCCTTCGCACCTAACATGACCCGCCTCCATGCACGGCCTACGCTTCCCCTGCAACAGACTTGAGGACCTTTCGTATCTGCTTTGAATGCGCGTCCAGATGCGCTATCCCCATTTCGACTACCTGCGGAGCATTTATCGGACCTGCGACCG
>JAHEEZ010000209.1 GCA_024640445.1 Acidobacteriota bacterium
GAAAGTGCGAATTCCGAGCAAATTCCAAGAAATCGAAGTGAGTGTCATGACTGCTCTAAGCCCGAGCAAAATCGCCCAATCACCGCAAACTCATGTTGCAAGATCGGACAAGGTCAGAAGACACAAGGATGTCGTGTATCCGTTACGATAGCGATTGGCTTTACCAATATCATCATTCAAACTGCTATTTCTTTGTTGGATATATGTTGTAAGCGTATGGCCACTATGTACAACATTTGTCGTATGCAGAAATTGATCTCATATCTTGTAGGCAGGTAACTGTAGGCGCTGTTTTTCGGTACTTCAACTAGAAGCATATAGGGCGATAGAGCGCCGGTATGCGGAAGACGGTTAATGTGCACCAATGATGTAACCCTCTTGTTAAGAGTCTTTACTTGTCTCCAGCGATCGGCAATTATTGTCTTCGTGGTTGGTGGACGGATTTCGAACTAACCTAAAGTAGAATACCTGGCGACCACACTTACGAGCTGCAGTCAGTCCAATTCAAACTTGACCACTTCTAAGCATGAATTACACGGGGCTCTGGGATGGTGTCGGTATTGCATCCCACATTTATGCTATGAAATTGGCGCGCTATGGAGTATTATTAGTGAGAGCTTTAGTTAGCTCACTTCCGGACATTAGATAATGTCCAATCCGAAAGCAGCCACCTCAAATGGAATTTCTACCTGCTGTGGACTCCCTCAACCTAACATCTGTCATGAATCGAAATCATCGAAGTTTGGTGAAAGAACCCATTCGCGTCCTTTTGGTCGCGCGGCATCAGATGGTCCAGGATGGGTTCAAACTCCTGATCGAATCAAGCGACGAGATAGTAGTTTCAGCAGTTACTTCAGTCGACAATGGCTTCGAACAATCGGATTTCGAGCCAGTCCCTGAAGTGGCTGTCGTTTCGCTTACCTCCGATGGTCCTGTCGAACTGATCTCGAGATTGCACGAGAAGTTGCCAGATCTGCGCATTGTTGTCATCGTTTCTAGTGACGATCTGGAGCTTCAGGCTCAGGCGCTAGAACGCGGCGCTGTCGGCATTGTTAATGAGGACCAAAATCCGAGGCTGCTAATAGAAGCGGTGAAGCAAACTTATGCCGGTGAGACCTGGTTGAATCAGGTAGTCCTTAATAAGGTCATCCAAAGGAATCGGTCCAACGCCGGTCAAAATGGAGACCAATCAAGTAAATTTGATTCCGAATCGGGCACTGAAACGCTTACAAAACGCGAACTCGAGGTACTTGATCTTATCGGTAAAGGCCTAAAAAATAAGCAGATCGCAAAACAACTTCTGATAAGTGAACCGACTGTTCGATGTCACTTAAGTTCCATCTATGGAAAACTTGGAGTCAATGATCGGTTAAATCTTGTCATTAAGGCCTATCAAATCGGCTTGCTCGATATTTAATCAACGATGGGGATGGTTCCCGTACCATCGCCGACTGTATCCGCCACAGAGATCGCATTCGGCGTCAATCAATAAATCAAAACGTACAAATGACTAAAGGGCGCCTCAGTTGGCGCCCTTTGGTCATTCCCTTCAACTGTCAGAGACCATTCACCGTTACCGTCGCCGCTCCCAGGGAAAACATAGAGCGCCGCCACGAAACTCAACCGCTAACCTGAAACGGGCCTGGACGTCAAAACGAAACCATTATTTACCAAGCGTTCTTGAATCGTCTCCCACACCGTAAGACTTCCAATTGGCTGACGATTCCTAATGCGCACAACATTGTCCGGGAGCCGTCCCGGGATAGTGATTGACATACGATACGGCAGGAGTAGAATTGAGGTCTGATTTGAGCGGGAATAGCTCAGTTGGTAGAGCGCAACCTTCCCAAGGTTGAAGCCGCGGGTTCGAGTCCCGTTTCCCGCTCCAACATAACTGGTAGAAAAGCGGCGATGGATCTATAGGTGTCCCTCGCCGCTTTTTTCATACGCGAGATATTTCGCTCCACCCTGATCATTGTTTCGGTTTCATTCGACTTCTGTGCCTTCTTGATCTCAGGAACAGGCCTTCAGACTTGCGAAAAAACTCTTTTCTTATTCACGAACAACATTGAGTATTGGGAAGAAGTGGCGATGAACGACCCGGCGAAAGTCAGGACCGCTCAAACCATCACGCCCTGCAAATTCAAGGTTGTCTTCTGAGTTCGAGACTTAGGAATCGAAGGGGTCGGTGTGCATTGATCTGACAAGATCTCAAATGCCTCAAAAAGAACACTGTCAGATCCTGAAGGAACATCCAGTCCAAACAGCTTGTGCTTCCTCATTTTCACGATCTTTAAGATCGTTGCCCTCACAACTCGTCTGGAGAAGGCGACATTTCTGGCAATTGATCTGTAACACATATTTCATTTGGTATACTTCTAATTCGCTCATTCCGCACATTTAATTCTCTCCTTTTCGCTGTCCAGCAGACGCGCAACCATCCGACAACCCCTAGCCACCGTTAAGTTACGTAGTTTCACCTACGTGTTCCTACGTAATTTAGTGAGACGGGATTGCCTGTTCTTGACACTGCAATCTTGAACCAATAGTGTGGAGTGTAATCGCTCAAAACGGTTACGTACAATAGGCTTCCGGATGTTAGCAATTTGACAATGTAACCGTTTTGGGCGACCTGTCGAATACAGGGCTGGTGATGGAAGATCTCTACCGGGACTCATTTTTCGAATTCCGCTCCGAGGAGCTCAAAGAACCGGCGAAAAGGATTCAGGGCGCCGGCTCATCTTGCGGTCTTGGCAGTCCAACAATTAACTACGGAGGGTTCAAAAATGAGATCAAGAAGTATTACATGGTGCGCAGTCTTTGCACTACTGTTCGCTACTGCCGGTGTTCAGGCAGTTTCGGCACAGGACAAATCGCTGACGTGTGAAAGCACCGGTGGCGACTATACGTACTGCAGGGCCGACACGGACAATAATGTCCGCCTGGAGAAGAAGCTTTCCTTCTCCGACTGCGTTTATAACTCGAGCTGGGGATATGACAATCGCGGCATTTGGGTGGACAGAGGATGCCGAGCTGAGTTCCTTTATGGAAACAGCAGCGGTTCCGGGGCGGCGGTTGCGGCCGGCGCCATCTTGGGCGGCGCGATTCTGGCGGGATTACTCGCGTCGAATTCCGGTTCCAGCAACCAGATTCACAACGAAAACGACGCGTATAGCTACGGCTACAACATGGGCAGGAACGATTCACTCGCGGGCCGTTCAAGCCGTGAAAGCCAGAGCAACAGCAAGATTGAGAGCCGTTACCAGAACGAATACAAGCGCGGGTATCACAACGGCTTCGCTGCTGGCCTTTCAAACAACAACAACAATAACAGTAACAACAATTACAATTATGGTACGGGCAACACTCCGGCTTTACGCCTTGCGTACCAGACCGGTTACTCGCGCGGCGAATCGGACGCTCAGTCACACAGGTACAACAACT
This sequence comes from Acidobacteriota bacterium, assembly GCA_024640445.1. Taxonomy (GTDB): domain Bacteria; phylum Acidobacteriota; class Blastocatellia; order Pyrinomonadales; family Pyrinomonadaceae; genus Aridibacter. The sequence continues at coordinate 3,445 of JAHEEZ010000209.1, forward strand.
ACAGAAGCTACAGTCGGGAGTACAACAACCAGACCGAGAGTAACTTCCGAAACGGCTATTCCGCCGGTTACGCGCATGGCAACGAATGGAGCAACAACCAGGGATACAACAGCTCCAGCGTGCCCAATTGGCTTATCGGCAGCTGGAGGGCCCGGAAAGGAAATACGGTGATCGACCTGACGTTCTACGCGAGCGGAGACATTTCTGTTAAATCCAAGACTGGGCGCCAGACCCAGAATGCTACGGGCTACTACAAGAACGGGAATATGAGCATACCGAATTTCGCTACATATGACATTCGCCGCTCAGGGAATTCGTTCCAATCTGTCAATATCCGTGACCGAAACGACGTCTCGGTGTACACGCGGGTGTATTAAGGGGGCGCAGGAAAAGATAATGAACAACGTAAATTCAAAAATACTGACGGTCGTCTTTGCGGCGATCGTGCTTACAACCATCGCCATTCCGGCAAGCGCTCAACAGACCGCGACCCAACTTCCTGCAGCTGTCAGGCCGAATACCGACTCGATGGCCGTGATCCGTCGCAAAGGGACGCTTGACGTAGGAGTTTCGGTTTTCGTTCCCTGGGTAATGAGGGACAAGAACGGAGAACTCATCGGATACGAAATCGAGGTAGCGAAGCGACTCGCCGATGACCTTGGAGTCGAGCTCAAGCTGCATCCGGTAGGTTTCAACGGGATTCTCGCGGACCTTAACGACGGCCGGTTTGATATCATAATCACCGGAATTTATGCGACGCCGGAACGCGCGCTACAGGCGAATTTCACGGAGCCGCTTAACTTCTCGAAGATAGAACTTCTCGCACATCGCGAAAAGAATCCCGGTAATGACAAGAGCGACTACGACAGCTCTGATGTTACGATCGGTTTTGTTGCTGGTACGGTCTACGGTGAGATCGCTGCTCGAAATTTTCCGAAAGCAAAGGCGCAAAGCTTCGGTCAGGAAGCAGACCTTTATAAGGCAGTTGCGGACGGAACGATCACTGCGGCGATCGCTTCAACTCCGGGACCAGAGATCGCCGTCAGGCTATATGATAAAAAGGTGAAGGTGGCCCTGAAAGATCCACTGGCTGAGCTAGGGGAAACCTTCGCCATAAGAAGAGGTGACGGTGACTTTCTCAATTACCTGAACACCTGGATCCGGTTTTACCGAAACACCGAGTGGTTAAAGAAAGAATACGATCAGTGGTTCGTTGACATGGACTGGCTAAAAGACCAATAGTCGCGGACGACTAATCATCGCGCGGGAGGAGGATTCAAAACATCCTCCTCCCGCTTAATAGATTTTAAGGAAGAAATAATGATGAACAAGACTAATTTGCTTAAGCCTGCGGCGCTGATCGCTTTTTCAGCGCTGTTCTTATTCGCATCCTGCGGTGCCTCGTCTGAAGAGACCGCAAACAATTCAGCCGCCCCGGCAAACGAAGCCGCTGCTGAATCGCCCTCGGAATCCGCTGCAACAAATGCACCCGCGAACGAGAATGCCGCTTCCGGTACGAACACCAACGGTGTTACGAAGAATGAGCAGGGAGACGAGATAAGGACCGAACGGGTCAGCTTCGCGAAAGGCGCATCGTCAGCCGCTGTTAAGGGTACCGTCAAGGGCTACGACGTTATCGACTACATTGTAAACGCGCAGAAGGGACAGACGATGTCTGTATCGCTCAAATCTTCAAGCAGGTTCGCGTACTTCAACATCCGTTCGGGCAAAGACGGTTTTGCGGCGGAGATGGATGTCGATCCGAAGCCGATGGACGTAACAAACTGGAAAGGCGCCCTGCCTAAATCAGGCGATTTCTACATTCGTGTTTATCTTGTGCGGGCCGAAGCAAGACGTGACGGTAAAGCGGACTTCACTCTCAATATCGCCGTCACCGGCGGAGGCTCGAACGAATCCGCGGCTCTCCCCGGAATGGTCACTTACAGTTGTTCTGAAAACCTGGAGATATATGCGACGCTCAAGAATGGCGGCGAAAGGATCGAGGTGGAAGTCGGCGATACCTTGCTACGGCTTAACCGGACACGTACCGGCGGCGGCAGCACGTATGCCGACAAGGGAGAAAAGAACACATTTTGGATAAATGGCGATGACGCCCGGCTCAGCTTCAGGGGAGAGGACTACACTTGCAAAATAAAGGGATCCTAGTCCATTAGGATCTTTCCGGCCGGGTTCTTTCCTGAATCCGGCCCGCAATATTTAAGAGGTATCATTATGAAGAACAGATCATTTGCCCTGTCGTTGGTATTGATGACGTTGGCTCTAATTCTCTCGGGTTCGTTAACGGTAACGGCCCAGACAAAACAGGAAAAAGAGGTCAAGGTCGTTTCTGAACTTAGCGCCGATTCGGCAAAATCGCTTGACGGCATCATGGCGGTCAGCGACAAAGCAATACCAAAACGGCTTCTCAAAGACGCGAAAGCGATAGCCGTCTTTCCAAGTGTAATCAAGGCTGCTTTCATATTCGGCGGTAAGGGAGGCAAGGGACTGATCTCCAGGAAGCTAAAAAGCGGCTGGAGCGCCCCCGCTGTATTCAAACTCGCCGGCGGCGGCGCGGGTTTTCAGATCGGAGGCTCCCAAACCCAAGTCGTTCTCCTTTTCATGTCAGACGACAGCCTTGAGAATCTCCTGAAGAGCAAGTTCAAGATCGGAGGTGATGCGGCGGCGGCGGCCGGCCCCGTCGGACGCTCAGCGGAGGCTTCGACCGACGCGAGACTGGAAGCGGAGATACTCTCGTATTCCAAAAGCAAGGGACTCTTTGCGGGCATATCCATTGATGGCGCTGTTCTTAGTCCGGACAATGACGCCAATAAAGCAGTTTACGGCTTAGAGGCAAAAGAGCTTCTGACCGGAACGAACAAAGTCGCGATCGCGGACATACC
>JAHEEZ010000022.1 GCA_024640445.1 Acidobacteriota bacterium
TTGTTGCTGACAATGAAAGGCAAGATCGAGGGCGGCAAGATGAGCGGAAATATGGAAGGTCAGGGAGTCCCTCCCGTCGTCTTTTCCGCTTCAAAGGTGGACTGAGGCTGAAAGATCAGTAAGAGCAAAGAGGCGGCCTCCAGGGGCCGCTTCATATTTTATTTGCCGCTTCTCGGCTGTGATGCATCGGTGAGAACCACGAAGTCGCCTATACCTTTGTGCTTTGTTGCGTCGAAGGTCTTGAAGTCCTTTTCATAGCGCATCGTGACGACAAGAAATTTTGTCTTCTTCCGGTATTTCAAAAGCTGATCCGCAGTACCGAGCCTGCCCTCTGAATGAAAACCGCCATTCAACTGCACTACAAGGGGTTTTCTCGCCTTCTTCAGGAATCTGGCGATCGAATAGCCCATTCCGGCGTCCCACAACGTTTGCGACTCGAGGATCTTCTCGATATTCGAATTCTCGCCGGACGCGGCAGGCATTTGTGACATAAGCGCACGAAATTTGTTCGAGTACGCTTCTGAGGAATTTCCGTATGGAAGTGGCGGAAGTGTCTTCTTAGCGCTCTTCGAAAGTGAGTTGAGCGAGTTGCGCCCGTTTCTTGACACCATGTTCACGTATCTTCGCGGTGCGTTTGCGGCAATGACGGGAAGCCCTTTCTCCTTGGCGAATTCAACGAGCGGCCTGTAATCCGTCTTGTAATTCTTCCAAGGCCGGCTGGACGCCAGGAAGTGTTCCTCAGTTATCTGACCTTTGAGATATTCATCAACAATGTACTGGATATCCCTCTCGAACATCTCCATCGAGAGCGCGACGCTTCGCTCCTTGCCGTACTGTGTGAAGGCCGCTTTGAACACCTCCAACTGGAATGCATGCCCGACCGCATCGTCGTGATACTCGCCAAGAAAGACGACATCTGTGTCGGAAAGCCGTACGACGAGATCTTCGAATGACACTTCCCGGCCGTTGCCGTCAAAGATAGTGTAAAGGTCTTTGTTGTTGGTCTGCGCTTCGACCGAAACTGTCATAAGTACCACCGCAAGCAAAAATAGAGCGAGTTTCATCATAAGTTCTCTCCAAAACGGAAGAAGTCAGATTAGCACGAAAGAGCGGCCCGCCACAGCGCCTTCGCGCCGGACCGGGCCGTTCTCCGATCATCGAAAGTGCGCTAGTCCAACCCGGTATCCGCGAAACAGTCTCGAAAACTGTCAAATGCGGCCCTCGCGGCCTCGATCATCTCTTCTTCGCCTCCGAACTCTTCGGAATATGAATTGACCGTTTGACAGAACTCCATCCACATTTCACCGGTGCGGGGACCGTAGCCGTTGAAGAATGTAGCGCCTGAACCCGGCGCAACACCGAGATGCTCACGAATATGGCGGTTAATGATCTGTCCGCCGAGAGTCGCACCTTCAAGAACGTAAAGTACGCCAAAGCCGGAGGCATGATCGGCTATCTTGGGAATTCCTGTCCACAATTTGATTGTATTGCGCTCTTCAGCCGCTCCCAGATATTCAAGGTCTTCCTCAAGCTTTGGGACCTTTCGGCGAGCCTTCAACGAGTACCCGACCTTTTCCCAGTCCAACTTTGCAAGTTCTTCCTCAACCGGCGCGTAGAACCTGTAAAACTTAAGGAGAAGTTTTTTATAGTCCTCCGGGGTCAGCGATTCCTTCATTATGTCGACAGTGTTCTCCAGCCCTTCGTGCTGGTCTCTCGTGGCTTCCTTGAGCCTCTTCATTACAGTCATAACAGTCATATTTCTTGTTCCTGGCCCATGGCCTTAGTCTAACTCCCATCTGGTTCCGAACACGAATGAGCGGCCGCGAGCGGGCGCGAATACAAATTGTTCGCTGAACTGCCGGTCGAAAAGGTTGGTGATTCCTGCGTTAAGGCTCACTCGCAACCGGTCTTTCCTGAAAATATATCCGCCCCGAAGATCGCTCACAGTGTAGCCGGGTTCGGGACCGCCATTGACTACAAGGAAACCCTGCGAAAGTCTGTCCTGCTCCAGAACCGTACGCGTGGACCAGTCCATGAAGTAATTGCTCTGGAGATTCTCCCATCGGATATTAAGCACCGCTTTCAACGGCGAGATCGAGTTCAGCGGCTCGCCGGTTGTGAGGTTGTCGCCCCGTAGGTAAGAGATGTTTCCCCCGGGTGTCAGGAATCCGAATCCCAGCGAAAGCGGGACCTCGATATCCGCCTCGAATCCCTGGATCCTAACCTTGTCTATGTTCACTGTCTGGTAGACATCGAGCGAAGAAGGCCCATTCTGGATCACGATCGGGTCACCATTGCGGTCCAGCGCTATCTCATTCGAAAGAAAATTCTTGAAATTACTATGGAAATATGTGACCGAACCCGCCAGCTTAGAATTCCGGAACTTAAAGCCGGTATCGAAATTGATCCCGCTTTCAGGTTCAAGCTGGGGATTTCCCACAACAAAACCCTCTGCCGATCCAAGATCCGTATAGAATCGCTCAAAGATGTTCGGAACCCGAAATGAACGTCCAAGCCTGGCCGTGAAACTGAGGTCGTTCGTGATCTTGACCACGGTTCCTATGTCGCCCGTCGAAGCAAATTGGGTCACATTCAAACCGTCGGCCAATCCAGTAAGCCCGAGATCTTCGATCTGCGAAGGCGTCAGGGCCCCCGGAAGGCTGAATCCTTCAGTGGGCTGCGAGGTGGAAAAGAACCGCTCGATCCTTATCCCCCCGACTATACGAACACGGCTGTTCAACTCAAAGCTGTCCTGCGCAAATCCTGCGAAGCTACCAAAACTCGCGTCCGGAACGCTATTGGTCGTATCTATTGTCGTGACGGGAATAAAATTCTCCACCGTCCTTTCGTCCTGGTTGCTGTCCCGGAATCCGCTCACGCCGGCAATCAGAAGATTATCGTCGCCAAGGACCCAGTTGGTCTGCACGTCGAATCCGACCGTATCCGTGTTAGTCACCGTCTCGCTGAGCTGCAGCAACCCGGGAAAGTATGGCGGCGCCGCCGGAATATCCAGAATATTTGAGAAGTTCCTGTTCTGTTTCTGGACAAAGAAACTGCCCGCGATCTTCGCCAGGCTCCGGGAAACGTTCCTCGTCTCAAACCGCGCGTTGAACTTGTCTCTGTCTGAGAACGGAAAATAGGCGTTGAAGAACCCGACCAATGTCGGTACGCCGATGTTGCCGACCCTTCGTCGCTCGTAGTTGATCTTGAGATCGTTGTTGTCGTTTAAGAAGAACCGGGCCGTCGCCTGGGTGTTGCCGCCATGTGACTGTGCGTTAAGGACTTCGCCGTCGGGGGAGACCCCGTCGATCGTACTTCCGTCAAGATCGCCGGTGAAGTAATTCCCATACCGTTCAAGTGACTGCGCCACCCGGAACGCGAACCGGTTGCTTGATCCGGTTACAGCCACAGAACCCCTTCGCCCGTGGTCATTCGTCGAATAGAATCCGTTAAAGACAGCTCCAAAACGAAATCCGCCGTTTCGGTTTCGCTCAACGCTTTTTGTGATGATGTTTACGGTGCCGCCAAGCGCGTCCGTCCCGTAGAGGACCGAGCCGGCGCCCCGTATCACTTCGACCGATTCCACCTGATCGGTCTCTACCAATCCGATCTCAATACCGGACTGCTGCGTCGCCGTCCGTCCGTTGTTGAGCCTTTCCCCGTCAACAAGAACCAGCACACGGTTGCTGTCAAGACCCCTCAACTTCGGCCGCACCTGGAACGAACCTTCATTTACAGTTCCCGCGCCGGGAAGGTTCCTAAAAACGTCGCCGAGCGTGTTTACCGGGCGGTCTTCAAGCTCCTGCCTTCCAACAACGCTGACCGCGACCGCGGTATCTGTTGTCGCCAACTGTGTTCTGGTTGCGGTTACAGAAACCTCCTCAGAGATATTTCCGACCGACAGTTCGATCTTGATCGGTTCCGGAGAGAGATCGCCGACCCTTAGGTCCTGGGTCGCGGCAGAGAATCCCTCGGCATTGACCGCCAATGTGTAATTACCGGGTGCGATGTTCCTGAACGCGAAGATTCCTGCCGCGTCACTCTGAACCGAGATCGAATTTCCCGTAGACAAACTTGTGAGCGTAACTGAAGCGTTCACCACTACGGCGCCGCTCCCGTCGATCACCTCGCCTCTAATCGCGGCGGGATTGTCCTGGGCAAATGCGAAACCAGCCGCGGCAAAAGCCAGAAAGAAAGCAAATATCGTTTTCCTAAGAAGATTATTCATTATTAATTAGTGACCCTCCAATTCGGGTTGACCGGACACAACTGCGGGATTCTGAACGAGGCAGTATTTGTAACCGGCCCAGATTAAAATAATTCCGATGAATTCGCCGACATACAGTGCTTCCACGACGCCGGCTTTGGCCATCGTTCCGCCGATTCCCGGCAGTAGCGCGCCGACTGTTATCAGTACGTTGCCGATGGCCCTGTTCTTTCCATTTGCGATCTTCGAAAAACGGACCGCACTCCAAAATGCCGTTCCGATAAGGAAGATCGCTGAATAAATATTGATGAACGGAGTCAGGAGTCTGACCCATTGCCATTCCAACGCGTCTCCGCCCGGCCTGAACGTTTGCAAGACTTCATTATTGACCGGTGAAAGAAATACGGAGATTCCCGCAAATAGAATGAAAGGCACGGTGATGAACGTGAGGATATCCGCGTTCCTTTTCTTAAGATGGAGATAGACCGAACCCTGTGCGAGCGGATACCCGCCGAGGATCGCACCCGCGACGTACCAGGATTTATTCAGGAAAGGGGTATTGCCGCTTAGTGTTACAGCGGACTCCAGGAAGGTTCCGAGTCCGTAAGTAAATACTCCTATCGACCACCAAAGCAGGTGTGAACCGCCCTTCTGTAAATACCTGTTTCCAATGCTGATCAGAAAGAAGAGGGAGAAAAGCGTGGTTAGTATCGGGAGATAATGGATAGCTCGAAGTGTATGGATGCTGTCTTGCATTTGCTTTTCCCGTAATGCAGATGGGAAGCAGTTCCTACCTGATCCAACCTTACTCCTATCGAATCGCGGAATCCAAACCCCATATAATTAAGATTCCTAATAACAATTTGGCCCGTTCCTTATCCTCGGAACCCGACGCCGGAAAGACGTGTTGTCAGGTCCCTCGACCAACGCGCGGAGTATGCGGAAAGGTATCCGAGAATGTCCGAAAAGATGAACAAAATTCAGGTTAGTGAATCTGAACGTCGTTTTCAATAAAGATTAAAATATGCGCTTTCTGTTGGCCTGTCAAGGCAGTCATGCGGGATGAGGAAGAGAATTACTTCTCAAGAGGTTCGGTTCGGTTTGCTTCGCTGATGATCGCCGCCGCCATCAGGGGCAGCATCAGTTCGTGGTGTCCCGTCAGCGAGTAGCCTTTCCCCGCTCCTCCGGAAGTGGGTCGTCGGACAACGTTCGTAAGGGGTCGGTAGTGCTGGATAAAATCGAAATTTGCGGTAGTGATGTCGGTCAGGGGAAATCCTAGGTTCCGGGTGACTGTTACCGCTTTCAGAAAGATCTCCGGCAGTACAACCGCAGAACCAAAGTTTAGATAAACGCCGCCCTCGTGCATATCGCGGACGATGGAACAGAACAGCCTGAAGTCCATATGCGTGGCGGCACCCAGCGCGGCGCCGTCCACGTTCGGATGGAAATGCCCGATGTCGGCTCCAATCGTCAAGTGAGCGGTAACCGGGATGGCGTTCGAATAGCAATGATAAAGAAGAGAATGCTGAGCATGTGCAGGAGCGAGAGCGACGAGTTCTCCGCCGACCGCCTCCCCAAGCCCGGTCTCTTCTTTAAGTGCTTTTCTCGCAGCGGAGTTCAGAAGTTCTCCCGTCTGACGCGCGGCCCCGAAGGCGCCTTCACCCAACGTCGCATCGACATCTTCGCTCGTAAATCCCGCGACGGCTATCTCCGAATCATGAACAAGTACCGACCCGTTTGCCGCGACCGCCGATACGTACCCCCGTTTGGCCAGGTCAATGATGACGGGAGCCAGTCCTGTCTTTATTACATGTCCGCCAATCCCCCAGATCACGGGCTTGCCAAGCGTCTTCGCCCGTACGATCCGCCCGGCGAGTTCCAATAGTGATGTTCCGGCGAGTATCTTCGGGAGAGATCCGAGAAGATCCTCGATCGACGGATGATCACCTAACGGGCGAGCAAAGTCGTTGACCGTCACTTTGCTCGGTCGATCGTGGAGGTCATAAGTTTCTATCTCGTCGAATTCAACCGGCGAGTATTTTTCGTAGATTGACATAGGAGTTGTTCCCTTCCATCCGGCCAGGCTCTAGGTCTCAAGCGTGAAAGGATTGAAATCGGTGTCGCGGTCATAGTGATCTTCGTGCTCCGCCTTCTTCAGGAACCCGACGATCTTGTACGTGAAAGGCGTCGCGATGGCTTCCCAAAGCACTTTCATCACGTAATTGCCGATCATCACGGTGATCAGCAGATCGTTCGACCAGACGCCGTAGAAAGCGACAGGATAGAACACCAGCGAGTCAACCGCTTCGCCCGCGATCGTTGACCCGATCGTCCTGCTCCAAAGCCACTTCCCTTCCGTGAAGACCTTCATCTTTGCGAGAACGAAGGAATTTGAAAACTCACCAAGCCAAAACGCGATAAGCGACGCGAGCACGATCCTCGGCGTCTGACCGAAGATCATTTCGATCGCCGCCTGCCTGGCAGGGTCCATATTCGACGAAGACGGCAGGTAAGTAACGACCGATGCCATAACGGAAGCAAAGATCATTGCCCCGAATCCTGCCCAGATGACCTTTCTGGAACGCGCGTACCCGTAAACTTCCGTTAGCACGTCGCCGAACAGGTAACTGATAGGAAAGAACAGCACTCCGGCGCCGAATATGAACTCACCGAAGTACGGAAGCTGGATGTGAGTAACCTTGTGGACGCCGATGAGGTTCGAGCACAGAAGCACTGTGACGAACGTCGCCATGATGAGATCGTAATAGCGAAACTTCTTGATCTGTTCCATATGGCGGCGCGCGCCTATTTGCCGATGTCTCGACGATATTGCATTCCAGGCCACGAAATCTCGTTAACGGCCTTGTAAGCCCTGTGAAGAGAGTTCGACATGTTGCTCGCCACTGCGGTCACTGCAAGGACCCGCCCGCCCGACGTAACATAACGACTGCTGTCGTCGAACGCCGTACCGGCGTGGAAGACCTCGACATTCTCGTGTTTTGAAGCGGCATCAAGTCCCTCGATCACATCGCCTTTCCGGGGAGTGGACGGGTAATTCTCAGACGCGAGAATTACACACGCGGAACTTCCCTCTTTCCAGGAGATCACCGTCTTTTCCAGGGTACCTTCAATAATCGCCTCGCAAATACCGGTCAGGTCCGTTTCCAGGTTGACGAGTATTGCCTGGGTCTCGGGATCGCCGAAACGCACGTTGTATTCAAGTACTTTCGCGCCTTCCGATGTCATCATCAGCCCAAGGAACAAGATACCCTTAAAAGGAAATCCCTCGGAGGCCGCGCCTGCAAGCGTCGGTTCGATGATGTCGGAAACTATGGTCCGCGTTTGTTCTGCGGAAAGCATTGAAGGATCTGTGACGGTTCCCATGCCGCCCGTGTTCGGCCCCGTGTCGCCTTCGCCGATTCGTTTATGGTCCCTCGTCGGAGGCATCAGTGCGAAATGATTTCCGTCCGCGAACATCAGCAGGGAAACCTCTTTCCCAAACAGGCACTCTTCAAGCACGATCGTGCTGGCGGCCGCGCTGTCTATGATCTCGCCGGCTTTCAGGGATCTGACCGCCTCTATCGCTTCTGCCCTGTCCGAAGCCATTATCACTCCTTTGCCGGCGGCGAGACCGTCCGCCTTGACGACTACAGGCGAGTCTTTATCCCCGAACTTACCGCTTTCAAGGATCGTCACGGCCTCTTCAGCGGACCCAGCAGTTTCATACGCCGCTGTCGGGATCCCATGGCGGGCCATAAAATCTTTCGCAAAGGATTTGCTTGACTCGAGTCTTGATGCTGCCGCCGAAGCGCCCACGATCCTGCGCCCTCTTTTTTCGAATTCGTCCGTAATTCCGGCCGCCAGAGAATTCTCAGGGCCCACAAAGGTCAGATCGATTTCTTCGGACACTGCAAAATCGGCAAGCCCCACAACATCCTCCGGCCCAATATCCACGAGCTTCGCAACCTGTGCTATCCCGGCATTGCCTTTGGCGCAATAGACCTGTTCCACCCTGCCGCTTCTTGCGAACGACCAAGCGATGGCGTGCTCACGCCCTCCGGACCCTACAACTAATACTTTCATAAGAAGTTAACCATCTTTATAGCAAAATGCTCCGAGGGACGCCAACTTGACTCAATTCTTATATAGTTATAACTTCTTCTGCGTGTTTCCGATGCCGGAATCGCCCAAGGGAAGACCACACCAGCCCGATAAGGCTCTTACCGGCATCTTGCTTCCAAAGCGGCACTCCAAAGGGAAGGTAAACCATTATGTCAGGGTCCGGGCAGGACGATCTCAAAGAATTCAATGAAAGGACTTTTCCAAGTGAGGAGGAGTTTCAGGATGTTGAGATTGATTGTGTCGACTGTGGCCAACCGTTTATCTGGACCGGAGGAGAGCAGGTCTTCTTCCGCGACAAGGGCCTGAAACACCCTCCTAAACGCTGCAAACCCTGTAAGAAAGCAAAGAACGAAAGGCTTGACGCAGTAATGAAGGCGCAGGCCGCAGGTTTGAAACAAAGGGTCGAGGTTTCGGTCACTTGTGCCCGTTGCGGCGAGCAGACGACCGTTCCTTTCTATCCTTCGCAGGGCAGGCCTGTATACTGCCGTTCGTGCTTCCTGGAAATGAATCCCGGAACGATCCCCACGGACAATCACTAACGCCGCCTTTTAGCCGCCGACGTGAACATTAGGCCGCTTATCGGGATCGGATTCGGCTTGCCTCAGGATTTCCCTCGTAACCGGCGCGGTATCACCCTCGCCAAACAATACATACCTGATCAGATACATTATCGGATTGCCTTCGCTCCAGCCAAAATAGACGTGAGGTATCTTACCGGTCCTGTCGCGAAGGTTAAGCAACAGACCGGCGATCGCGTTCGGGACAGCAGGTGATTCCGTTCGGAGGATCTTGTATCCGTCGATGTCAACGCCTCTGATCAGAAGCGTGCCGCGAAATTCCGAAGCGTCTCCAAGATCGACCTCAAAGAAAAGAACCGGATCAAACGAAGGAATGTGATTGTCCGTCCTCTTCTCACGTTCCTTGTGCCTGTATTCCTCTACATCCCCGGTTTCGCGTCGATTCGTTACTATCCTGATCTCGCCCTCGGCAAGTTCCTCGATCATCTGGGTCGCTTTCTCATCCAGTTCTATCGCCTCTATCCTGACCTCAGTCGAACGCATAGCCCTCGAAACGAATGACGTGGCGACGATCGCGAGGACGAATAGAAGTGCTATCTGAAGTCCCTCCGGCTGGGAAATGATGTTGACCAGGGTCGTGTAGAAGAAGACCAGCGAGATGAAAAGGAAAGCGACCCAGACCTTCTGTGATTTCCTCCACGAAGATATGGTCACGGCGACAGCTGCCGACGCCATCAATGTCAGTACGCCAGTCGCATAGGCACCGCCCTGCGCGTCGATGTCCGCACGGAAAAGGATCGTCACGAGGAACGATATTGCCGTGAACACGAAAACCAGCGGTCGTGTCGCTCTCGCCCAGAACGGCGCCATTCCGTAACGAGGCAGGTATCTGGGCACTATGTTCAGGAGTCCCGCCATTGCTGATGATCCGGCGAACCAGAGAATAGAGATCGTGCTCAGGTCATATAAGGTCCCAAATACCTCACCCAGATGGAAATGCGCCAGGTAAGAAAGTGCGCGGCCGTTTGCCTGGCCGCCCTCTTGAAACTCAAATGCCGGTATCAGCATCGAGGTCACCATACTGCTGCCGACCAACATGACGCTCATTATTAACGAGGCGCCAGTCAGCAATTTCTTGCCGTTTGCGATCCGACCGCTCAAGTACTGCTCAGCCTCGGGCGTCATTGTTGTCTCGCCAAGTTTCGATACATGTATCGATTCTTTGTCCTTTTCCGAGATCTCCTTAGAACTCTCGATCAAAGGCATCACAACCACCCCAGTCTCAAAGCCGGAAAGGCCGAGAGCGAGTTTTGGGAAAACGACCAGTGACGCCAGGATCAATGCAACCGCACTGCCGTCAACACTCGGATGAGACCACACGAGCGAATACCACTCATTCAGCGTGTCCGGATGGACCGCGAAGATAAGGTAAAGTCCGTGCCCGATCACAACTATGTTCAGGGTCAGGTATACGCCCACGATCCCAACCGCGATTCCGATCGCCTCCTTGAAGCCCCTAAGGAATACGATGCCAAGGATGCTGATCAGAAGCAGTGTGACAATTATCCGGTGATTCAGGAACTGGAAGTGCTGTTCCACGTACGGGTTCTCGATGATATGAGCGGTGGCGTCCGCAGCAGAAAGCGTGATCGTAATGATAAAACTCGTTGCAACAAAACCCAGGAGAGCAAGAACGAACATCTTCCCCTTCCAGCGTACAAGCAGGTGCTCGAGCATTGAGATCGAACCGTCGCCATGCGGGCTTTCTTCAGCGACTCGCCTGTACATGGGAAGCGCGCCAAACAGTGTCAGGAGCACCAGGACCAGGGTCGCAAACGGCGACAGGGCTCCGGCTGCCAGGAACGCAATGCCGGGTTGGTATCCAAGCGTGGAGAAATAGTCCACACCGGTCAAACACATCACCTTCCACCAGGCGTGCTTCTCTTCGTGTTCCTTCTCTTCCGTCAGATCCGTTTCGAGAACGCCTTTCAGAAACCAGTTGTGGAACCTGTTCTTTGATCGTTTGTACATTGATTCGTCCGGCGGTTTGAGGAGCCCGGATCGGCAGGCTGGAGATCCGGGCACGGCCCCGAATATGAAAAGACGAGCCGACTTCTTCCACGATAAACAAGAAAGGATGATACCCGAAACAGAAGGAAAAGCAAGGATAGTTGAAAGGCTGTGATTTAAAAATTAGTAGGGCGACGTCTCCCACACCGTCGCCCCTAGGTCACAAGTCCTCACCCCTCGTGACCAAATGTTCACCGGGGAGGTGAACATCATAAATTATGCACATCTGGCCAAAAAAAGCAAACAGGTTTGTTTTGCCACAGACCGATTCCGAACGACTCTTAGAAGTCCCTTATCATCCACGGATTCTTGATCGATTCAACCGTCAATCCGCCCAAAACCCAGTCAGAGCGCCCTTTTTCGTCGGTCAATACTATTGAGTAGTTGCCTTCTTTCGCTCCGGGTTCCACCTGGACAATGAACGAGAGGGCGTAAAGCCCGCCCCCAAAATTGATCGTCTCAACCGAATCATCTTCGACTGTGAAATAGTCTGATGCAACCGATACCACGACGCCCCGGTTAATTCCCTTTCCACTTACCATTACCCGATATGCACTTCCGGCATTGACCGGCACAGCTATTCCAGCGAGCTGTCCATTGAATCCCACACCTTCACCGGAAAATGAAACAACTTCGGAACTACTTCGAGGGCCAAATTCAACCACTTCCTTCTTTTCGAGATCGATCTCGTCAACCCGTATTACCGTTCCATTGCCACCAAGTTTCCTCGCATATACCGCGTATTCTGCAGGTTCGAGCCCGCCGATCGCGTATCTGCCCTGGTCATCAGTCAATACGGAAGCCGCAACCCTGCCGGAAGGCACATCTACCGCCCACACCTCGAAAGAAGTCGAGTTCTTTTCACCTGAGCTTGAAGTCATAGCGCCGCGTATCTCGGAACAGCAGTTCTTGTCTCCATACGGGGCACCGTAGATCGAACGTACACCGGCAACATCATCTCCCGACAACGTCCGGACCGAGGTGAAAGGCATTCCGTAGAGACCGTTCCTGGCACTGTTCTCGAACATCGTGGCTCCAAGAACTCGCGAATGTCCCAGTCCAAGCACATGGCCTAGTTCGTGCGTTACAGTTGACTCAAGATCGAAACTGCCGGGAGTTCCGTCAGTTGAGGTGAGGAAGAATGGGTTAAGCACGATGTCGGCTTCAGTTATCGTACCGTCAGAGTCGTAGAAGATGCGTGTAAAAGCGGCCGCCTGAGATCCTTCGCCGGAAAAAAGCAACAGATTCTCCGGGGTCTGCGCGATCGTGATCAAGGAAATGCCGTCGCCTCTTCTGGCTTTCGGGCTAATTGATCCAATATCGGAAACGGAAAATTCAATTCTTACTCCAGCCGCGGCTTCCCACCTCTCAGCCGCCCGACGGATAGCCGAGAGCACGCGGTCGGAACCCCTTAGGTTCGGTGACTCCTCAAGCATCGATGAAGAGACCGACATTCGAATCTCGCCTCCGGGCCACTTTAGAGGATGACTTCCCGCCTTGCCCGCGTACTGGACCTCATACGCAAAAGCCGGCACTGTAAGCAGCGCCAGGAGGAGCACAAGCATGCGGGACAATAAACTCATTCCCTTTTAGCTGAACGGAACGCTATTCGTCCGAAACGGCAGGCATATTCTTACTCTGGCCAACCTTCTCGAGATCGGAAAATCCGACTATAAGAAGGAGCGTGACCAAAGCAAGCGTAGCGAGTACGTAGAGAAGCGCGATCTGTTCGAAAATGATCAACGCGGCGATCACCAAGGCAACGGCAAGGCACCAAAAAAGCGCCACTGTACGTCTACTGAATCTGTTTGATTTCTTCGTCATTTGGTTTCCAAGTTCCGGGTACTCACATCGAGCTGTCCGGAACCTTCAGTCAATTACTCTCACCGGCAGTTCTTCAGCCCGCCGGACCCGCGCATCGTCTTCTGGTACCGGGGAGAATCTGCGCTCAGAACTCCCCGTCTGCGCGACGTCAACTATATCATAAGCCGCCAGCTCGATGTCAGGCGTAGAGCCTGCCTCAATACTCTGAAGATCGGCTTTTATGACTTCCGAACGCCCAGACGACCTCCTGAACACCGTGACCCTTCTCGGATCGCCGCTTTTTGAGACCCCCCCGGACGAAGCCACGGCACGAGTCAGGGAAAGGCCTGCCCGAAAAGGCACCCTGGACGGCATGCCGATCCCCCCCATCACGTAGACCGGAGGTGACTCCTCAACAGTAACAATATCTCCATACACGATCTGAGGATTCGCCGATGGAATGCCGGATATCAGATCGGCCACCTTTACAGAAAAACTTATGCTCGTGCCCAGCCGCTCTCTTCCGTTTGCTTCCCCGGAGTTCCCACCAACTGAAGCACAACTCGCAGACGGCTGTCTCAATACGCTTATCTCACCGCTTGCGATTCCAGTGAGTCCGCCGGACAACACCAGCAATTCCGCAAGTCTAACCTCCCTCATTATCCTGTATCGCTGCTGATTCCGGACCGCGCCGAATAATACCGCGGGAAGGCGTCCCGATTTATCCAGGATGGAAACTTTGACCTTCGGATCATTAAGAAATTTTGAATACGCCGACTGAACGGATTCAGCAATTTCGTCCGTGCTGCGGCAAAGGGCAAATACTCCATTTTCACTAAATCTGAACGCAGAGAGAAAGCCTTCTGGCGTGATCTCGCCGCGCCAGTCAAATTCGGTGCTCCCGATAATATCGACATCGATCAGATCACCGGGATGGACCAATTCCTCAGGTTCCTGATCGGGTTTAGCTGCAATTGCGGGAGCCGGACCAGCATCTGCAGTCGATTCAACCTGTCCCAACACGTCCGAGGGAAAAAGCGCTGACCAATAGATCGCAGCCAGAAGCAAAGTTCGTATTGCGGACATCAGCATCGATGGTTCTAGTCACAGCCCCGGCATGAGACCGGGGAATAATGAAATCGTAAGATCGTTCAGGAACTTTGACCGGAAGATGGTACCGGAGGCTTTCGTTTCTGTCTGGCAGGTTTAGAAGTCACTGTACCGGGGACCGCAAACCCCTGGAATTCCCAGTTGCATGAATCACAAAGAAGATGATAACGGCAGAACAATTTAAGGAACAGCGGCGTTCTCTTGTATCCCCGGCGTACCCTCTTGCTCGCGCATTTCGGACATTTTTGACTGATCATATCTAGAAGTACGTTGCGGATACCGGCACATTAGATGCCGTCCGCATCCCTGGCCCGAAGATCGGCCAGTTTTCCGAACAGCCTCTCGGAAAGAAGCATTCTTTCACCTTCAGCGAAATGTTCCTCCGGCAACAGTTCCAGGATCCCTTCATATTGGCCCATTGCCTTTCCAAGATTACCGTCCGCTTCCTCTTTTTCCGCTTCTGAGATCAGTTCGCTGATCCTGACCGCCGACATAAACTCCCTCAGCGCCTGGGCCGAATCAAGAAGGCGACTCTCTGACGGATAACGCCGGATCGCGGACTCAAGCACTTCAAGTGCGTTGCCGGCGGTTTCGATCTTCTCATCGGATGACCCGGCGCTGCCGGCTCCCCGCAACATCTCTTTCGACTCTATCTCCGCCCAGGAAAGGAAATGATGCTGGTGGAGCTTCTTGACCCGGCTCCTTCCTTTCCTTATCGCCACAAAGCGAGGAGATTTCACATCGGTTCTCCGAAGTTCGTTTCCCGTGATTCTAAGATAATCGTCGCAGATATCAAACACTTCCCGATGACCTTCCGAAAGATCCGACAATACCCGTGCGGCCTCAGACATTTTCGCGATACGGGCAAGCATCATTTCATTTTGCCGAAGACTCAGCTTTCTGGGGGCTTCCTTGTCTGACGAACTTTGGCTCCAGTTGATGAAGTTCCGATCAAGTCTCCGGCGGTCAGCCAAATACCTGTTTCTTGCGTTCCTGAGCACTACCTCGCGCACAAACACGGAAGCGATCAAGCACAAACTCGCGGCGATTCCCGCGGTGATCCAGGGCGCCTCTTCACCACCTTCAAAAATCACACCCCAGACGATAAAGAAACAAGCGGCGCTGATGGCGCCGGCAAGCACATAATAACTTATTGCTGGCAGCCAAAACGGTCTCGTCCGCGGTCTGCCATGTGACGGCTTGAGACTTCTCTTACTCCGCTGAGACGAATTGGTCGGCACTCTTTCCTCCAAAGAATGATTTTCGCCGCGATGATAGTAGAACTACCAAAAGAATTCAGAGGTATCAGAAGCTATATTCGTATCCCACTTCAAGAACCTGCAGACCCACAGCCTCAAGCGCGCGGATCTCGCGTTCTGTCTCCTCGCGATACATCGGTTTTAGATTTATCGCAAAAATACTGCAATCCGCCCTCTTGAGTTTTCCGAGTTCCGTGCCAAGTTTTTCGGGGGTCAAATGATGCGATACCTCAGCAAGCCCGGACATCCGGTTTGGAAACGCACATTCGATCAGAAGCGCGTCAAGCCTTTCCAATCCGTTGATCTTTTGCCAGAACCCGTTCATTTCCGCAGTGTCACCGGTGATAGCAATGACCGACGCGCTGCTGGATATCACGAAACCTACTGAAGGCACTTTGTGGTTTACAGGTATGGCCTCGAAAGTAAGGTCTTCCACCTTGAACGGAACGCCTGCCTCGATCTTCCTGTAACACATCACCGGTCCGCTTTCGTTTTCGAGCTCAGAGAACTTGGGATACACCCGCCAGTTGAAGATGTCGTTCTCGAGAACCTCTATGACTTCCTGGGTCGCAAAGATCTCGACCGGACAGGTGAGACTGTCAAAAAGGTCGTCAATATATAACGGTAGCCCTGCGATATGGTCAAGATGAGCGTGACTCAGTACCACGCTCCTGATCGATTTCTTGTGCTCGTCAGAGGTTGAATTCGCCAGGCTTCCTGCATCGACCGCCACTTTGCCGTCGATCACAAAACAGGAATAGTGCTGCCGCTTTGTGACGCGGTTGCCGCTTACTGTGCTTGGCAATAGCTCTATTCTCATCTGGACACGACCTTAAATTTACTTTCCGGGACGTTACTTCCTCATCTTGCACAGGTCTGTGCACGGCCTCCGTCGATCGGGAAGGTACCGCCCGTGATCCAACCTGCTTTTTCAGACGCCAGGAAGTAGATCAATTCAGCGACCTCGGAGGGTTCTCCCACCCTTCCAAGCGGATGAGTTGATTTGGAGTGTTCAAGGAAAGATTCGTATTGCTCTTCTTCCATCCCGCTTCGCTTGTGAAGCTCGGTCACAACCACACCAGGGTTGACCGCGTTGACCCTCACCTTCTTTTCCGCGAGCTCCAGGGCGGCGCACCGAGTAAGCTGGTCAACCGCTGCTTTTGACACACAATATGCCAGCACATTCGGAAATGCGCGGGTCCCGGCAACGCTGGACACATTAACGATATTTCCGGCCGTCTTCTCAAGATGAGGCGAACACAACTGCATGAGCAGGAACACTGTCCGCAGGTTGATATCCATCATCTTGTCAAAATTCTCGGCATCGGTGTTCTCAATGGTGCCGTTGGCAATTATGCCGGCCGAATTTACAAGCACATCAAGGCGACCGAAGTGCTCCACCGCCCCACTCACAAGCCGCTCAACCTGGGTCTGTTCGCGCAGGTCGGCCAGATGGATCTTCAACTCGCCGTCTGCCCCTGCAACATCGGACCTAAGGCCGCCAAGCGCGGATTCGCTTCTGCCCGCGGCGACCACTTTCGCTCCTTCCGAAACGAACTTAGCTGCGGTGGCGCGCCCGATACCGGAACTCGCACCGGTGACGATCACTACTTTACCTTTCATATTTTTTAATTTTCGGCCCGAAAATACTGACTGATCTTCCGGTTCGACAACTTGGCCGAAAACTGTTCGAAGAAATCGATATTACAATTTACACAAAAAAAGGACAACTTCCTCTGAAGTTGTCCACCACTATAATCTGGAATCGTATGAATGCAGCCGTAGCTAGACTCTGTAAAATCTATTTAGGCGGAGTCGGCTTGCGGACCCGCCGGAAACAAGACCTCCAGCGCTTCCTTCGTCTCGGCTCGTCTTCGCTTTTGAAAATCATTGACCCAGCTTGAGACATTCGTAACCATCTTCCTCGCCGACTTCTTGCCGTCGTCCGTCTTCAAAGTCTCCTTCTCCTGATTCACGGAGAGTTCCTTTTTGCGAATGACCCTTATCTTTGGTTTGGTTTTCATCATTATTTCCCCCTGGCTGTATGAATTTATGAAACTGTATTATTGACGAATCCACGAAATATATTCCCAGGTTTTCTCAACCTGTATGATTTCGCTGACGCAGGCTTGGAGCCTCTTTGCCGTCGCAGGAATTTCGCGGAGTATTTTGCAATCTGCAAACGCTTTCTATGAGATTAGCTAATTGCCAAAGGTTGTAACGAATCTTCGGCCAGCTAAGTTCCCGATGTTTCTCCGATAAGCCTTTGATCACAAGGTGCGCTATCCGTTTTCCTGAATCCTTCACAGCTACCAACGATGGCATGCCCATTGCGACAGAGCCAAGTGATGACCCTTTTCGATGCCTTTATCATTTATCTAGCCTGCGGGGCGCCCTTCGGTGTCCACAGATTCATCAGCGGCCGAAAACATTCAGGTGCCTCTGTCCTTGACGCGACAGCGTACGCGCTTTTCTGGATCTTTCTTACGCCCCGATACTTACACACTCAAATTAAGAGACTGTTACACCGGGAAGAAATATCTGTAACTTTTGGGGGCGCTCTCTTGGCCAATTCTGAATCACTCCGATTCTCGAAGGACATAGATGAGAGCGCCGGATCGTCACGAACATATCCGGGAATCTATGTTCTTAGGGAATCCGTGGATCGCTACGCTGGTATTACCGAACTACTTACAGAGGCAGACGATCCGGACCATCTTTCCGGAAGGGCGCTATTCGAGATCAGCGGACACCCGTCGGTGGAAGTTGCGGCAGCATGCCTCGCAAGGCGCAACCGTCTTGATCTGATCAGACATCACAAGGAGTCAGTCGCGGAGCTTGTCAATCTTTGCATTTCTATCGCTTCCGGTTCTGACGATCCCGGACGGGTCGTCGGTTCATTTGGGGAACTCTTCAACGGATTTCGTGACCGTGAAGCTTTGCTGGAACTGAATAATTCGTTCGCAGAAGCAAAGATTTCGCGGGCATTGGTTAAAGAAAAGGAGGCACCGGCGTGGGAAACAACGATATTACTGCCGCAGAGGAAAGAGAAGATCGCGTTGGCTTTGAAGGACCTCGCGCTGATGTCGAGGATGCCGAGCGACGACTAGGGATCCTCTTGGATCTAAACGCCTCATTTCCCCACGAAAGCTTCGTTGATTCGGGATATGCAAGCGGAACCACATCCGAAACCGACCCATCCGCAATCAAGAAAACATACTCTTTGCTCGGCCTGTCTCTCGGCCTGATCCCATCTTCCGCTTTTTTCATTCGTCTGATGATGGAAAAGGGTGTCGAATCGGATGAGCTCTGGCTGCTGTTGCTATTTTCGCTCGTCGTTCTCGGATCGACGGTCACAGGATATTTCACAGGAAAGATCGTCGGAAACATTGTCGCCGAGATTGAGAGATTTTCTTGGCCGCTTATGATCGCCTTGCTTCCTTTCATAGGCGTGACGTGGGGCATTATCGCGGGCGGAGCCGGAGGCATTTTCATATTTCTCTTCGGGGCGATTCCGGGGGCGGTTATAGGCGGCGCGGTCGGAGCTTTCGCTCTGACGCTCTTTACAATTGCTCACCGTCTACTGAATGAGGGAGGAGAGCTTCGACGCGGCAAGCTGCCCCCTCTCGCAATCGGCGTGTCCGCTCTTGCCGCGTCGATCATACTGGGATTTCCAATTTCCTAACATTAGTCTTAAATTCGCAATAAGGCTGAATGAATTTGTTACATCAAATTCATTCAGCCGTAACATTTTGTTAACACCCGCTGAACTACACTCTACTCCCATATGAAAACAGCACACCTTTTCTTAATGGTCGCATGCATTCTTGTCCTTTCGTCCGCCGTGTTCAGCCAGGAGCCCAACGAAGGGGACATTCAATTTTGGAACGAAACGAAGATATACCTGCCTTCCATCACACGAACGGATAAGGACGGGAAGAAACAGAAGTTCATCTCGCCGCATATTATGGGCACACTGAGGATCGGTCAGGATGTTCAGCATTTCGTTAGTGAGAGAATAGGTTTTGGGTTGGACATCAGACTTAACAAGTACTTCAAGTTCACTCCGAGTTATTATTATGTCGCCGAGCAACCGATAAAAAATGTCAAGGTGTTTGAGAATCGGCTGCGTTTCGAAGTGACCGGTGAGAAGAAATGGAAGAACTTTTCCCTGAGCGACAGGAACAGGATCGAATACAGGATCAGGAATTCAAGAAGAGATACTGTCCGATATCGAAATAAGTTCAAGCTAAAGGTCCCGATCAAGAAGGACGGCAAAGAGCTTTTCAGTGCCATCGTCGCCGACGAACCGTTCTATTCGATAACCTTGAAACTTTGGACACGTAACGAATTTTCTGCGGGTATTGAAAAGAAGTTCAGCGACAATGCCACCGCCGAGTTTTTCTACATGCATCAATATAACAACGCCCCGATACTCAAGAACGTGAATATCATCGGCGTTAACCTCAAGTTCACCATCGATTGAGAAAGTATTCAAAGCTGACCATGGTGTAGCACTTATACCGTTTTCGACTATTATTAGAAGCACGCCGGGCCGTGCTTCTTTTATTTTGTCTTCGCGAATCCGCGATGGATGCCCCGCGCACAGCAAATGCTGGAGCTTCTTCATCTATTTTCGCTGTTTCTTCTTGTCCTTCTGGGATTCTACGTTTTCGTCGCGGAGCCCAGAAGCAGGGCGAACCAGACCTTTGCTGCCTTCATTGCGTTTTTGGCGCTGTGGACGACGAAAGACCTGATCTTCTGGAATTTCCCTGAAGAAGGTGTGCTTCCTCCCGGCTTGTGGGTGGCGTCGAGTTTCGTGATAGCGCTGCTGATGCAATTCGCGCTGGTCGTCTTCGCGTGGGTGTTTCCCGGAAACGAAAGGACGCCCAGGAAGAAAGCGGCGATCCTGTTTTCCCCGGGACTCGTACTGATACCTGCCGCCTTTGCAGGTCTACTTTGGCAGGACGTCTCGTTCTCAAACGGCGAATTCTCGATCAGCCTGGCCCCGCTTGCTTACGCGTTTGTTATCTACGTCTATTTCGTCTTTGGATACGGCGCATGGATACTCTCTAAGAAGTACAGACGCCTAAAAGGGTCCCAAGAAGGCCAGCAGCTCGGCGCGATCGTATGGGCCCTGTCGATAACCGTGGTGTTGAAGACCCTGGCGAATATCGTACTTCCCTTTCTGGGAATCTACGGGCTTTTACCATACAGTTCGACCTTCGTACTGCCCGGCGTGCTCATCTACGCGTACGCGATCTCGAACTTCAGGCTTTTTTCGCTCCAGTCGGCGCTTGACCAGTTCCGGCTTTTCCCTATCACATACAAGGTCGCGCTCAGCATCGCATCGGTTGCGATCATAAGTTTCGCCGTTTTTCAGATCCCGATCGTCTGGTGGGCATTCCGGAACGGAATGGACTACGATGCCTGGCGAAAGTATCTGGTCTTTAGCGTGATCTCTGCGCTGATACCAAATTTGCTGCTGGTTCTATTGATCGTCCGTTCGATCTCAAGGCCGCTTCAAAGGCTCACCGTCGCGGCAGTGAAAGTCACAGAAGGCGAGTACGGGACGGAAGCGGATCTTCGAAAGAGCAACGACGAGATCGGCCTTCTGGCAGATTCGTTCAATGAAATGAGTCGAAAGATGTTCTCGGACATCGAGGAACTGCGAAAACTGAACGAGCAGCTTATACGGACCGAAAAGCTCGCGGCTCTGGGTACGCTTTCGGCGGGTGTCGCTCACGAGGTAAACAACCCACTCGCTTCCATTTCTTCGCTGATCCAGATGATCAGGCGCAAGGAAGGGATCGACGAGGAGACCCTGGACAAGCTTGAGCTCATTCAAACGCAGATACTGCGCATCAGCCGCGTTACGAAGGATATGATGGACTTCGCCCGGGCACGGCCGGCGGCGAAAACCTCCGTGGACCTCAACGAGACAGTCCGCGCCAGCCTCAGGCTCGCGGGTTTTGACAAGCAGTTCCAGCAGCTCTCGCTTGTCACCGAATTTGATGAACTCTTACCTGCAGTTCACGCTGATCCGGACCAACTCCAGCAGGTGTTCCTAAATCTGTTGCTGAATGCAAGGGACGCTATGCCGGACGGCGGACACCTTGAGGTCGCCACGGCCGCGAACGGTAGTCTTGTCGAAGTCTCGATAACCGATTCCGGACCCGGCATTCGTGATGGCGATGCAAAGAAGATCTTCGATCCTTTCTTCACAACAAAGACCACCGGACAAGGCACGGGCCTGGGGCTTGCCGTGTGTTACGGAATCGTAACGGCGCACGGTGGAAAAATAGAGGTTGAAAGCACCGAAACAGGGTCCAGATTCTCCGTACAGTTTCCTACGCAGCGGGAACTCGGTCGGGACAGCGCCGATTCTTGACATAAAACACAAATAGTTGCACCTTATCGGTACATTTCGCTTGCAATCAAAACAACTGAGGAAATTTAAATGAAAAGAAGCCTTTGTATTCTTTCTGTGGCATTGCTGTTCTCATATGCCGCGGCGGCCCAGTCCATGAAGACGGCGCTGGTTGGAGCCCGGATAATCCCGATCGTCGGAATGCCGATCGAGAACGGATATCTTTTGGTCCAGAACGGCAAGATCCTGGATGTTGGTGACGCGACCGACAAGTTCTTTACAGCGGACACGGTTATCGTCGACGTTAAGGGCAAGGTCATAATGCCCGGGCTGGTCGACACTCACAGCCACATCGGAGAGGTCGCCGGAGCGGACGGTTCGGGACCTATCCAGCCGGACATACGGGTTCTGGACTCCATAAATCCGAGGGCTTCCAGTATTCAGAGGGCGCAGGCGGGAGGCATCACAGTCGCCAATATCATGCCAGGCTCCGGTCACCTGGACAGTGGCCAGACTCTTTATGTGAAGCTCCGTGACGGAGCCGTCAAGATCGACGACATTCTCATCTACGACGATGGCGGAAAGTACATGGGCGGCATCAAGTTCGCGAACGGAACGAACAGCATCCGTGGAAGCGGCGGCTGGCCCGGGACAAGGGCAAAATCTGCCGCGCTGGTCCGCGAACGATTCATCAAGGCGCAGGAGTACAAAGCGAAGATCGAGAAGGCGAAGGGCGATCCTGAAAAGATGCCGGCTCGGGACCTGGGTCTTGAAGCGCTGGTCGAAGTTCTCGAAGGAAAGCGGGTGATACATCACCATACGCACCGTCACGACGACATAATGACGGTCCTTCGCCTGCAGAAAGAATTCGGTTTCCGTGTTGTGCTTCATCACGTTTCAGAGGCGTGGAAAGTAGCCGACGAGATCGCTGCCGCGGGAGTTCCCTCTTCGATAATCCTTGTCGATTCCCCGGGCGGAAAACTAGAAACGATGGATATCAGATGGCAGAATGCAGCCGCGCTCGAAAAAGCCGGCGCACTGGTCGGTTTCCATACCGATGATTACATTACCGACTCAAGATTCTTTCTCCGGGAGGCGGGAATCGGTGTCCGCGCCGGGATGTCGAGAGAAAAAGCGCTTTACGCCATGACGATGGCCGGCGCCAAAATGCTTGATCTTGACAAGAGGATCGGATCGCTTGAGAAAGGCAAGGATGCCGACTTCATCATGTTGTCCGGAGATCCTCTGAGCGTTTACACGAACGTGTTGCAGACATGGGTTGACGGCAAGATCGTCTTCGACAGGTCGAACGCTGAAGACTTCCTGGTTGCCGTCGGCGGATACGGCGCGGGCAATGACAAGCTGGTTCACATTGATTGCTTCGACGGCGATCTGGGAGGTGGAGAATGATTACAGTTTTCAATGATCATCGATCAGGTTTCAATGTGCTGCTTTTGTTCGCGTT
>JAHEEZ010000210.1 GCA_024640445.1 Acidobacteriota bacterium
TTGAAGATTCGCTGGTCACGGAATCGCCGGGAAGGATGACGGTTTCCGGCTCGCTCATCGAAGCCGGGCCATCCAGCAAAGCCTCGCCGTCGTCGAGGCAGAAGCTCAGCGTATCGTCGGTGTAGTCCCGGCCGCATTGTGGGCATCGTTTCATTGTCGATCAAACATTCCAGCCGCTATTTACGCTTGTTTTGCGCGTATTTGAACAGTCCGGTCTTGTCCAGGATAGCATCGAATCGCGGGTCGGACCTTAGCGGATCCAGCGTCGGGGCAACCCAAAGCGTCGGGGCGACGTAAGGTTGTTTCTCCATCGCCTTGTCGAGTTGTGCGAACGCCTTATCCTTTTCTCCCAGTTTGGCGTAGATGTTAGCTAACTGCCAGTACGAAGGTAGATCGCTTCGTTCCTGGGCGCGTGCCAGCCCTAAATCCAAACGCTTCTGCCAATAACCCCGGGACCCTGCCGCCCGAATAGCCTCAATGAGTTCAGAGGTTTCTCGTTGTCTCCGGTCGCCCCGGTCCCTCTGTTCGACGGGTTTGCCACTGTCTTCCGCGGCCTTCTCCAGTTCCCCGGTCTCTTCGAATACGTCGGACAGATAACGATAGCTGCGGGCGAAATCGGGATCAAGAACGATCCCTCTCTCAAATTCCTTCTTCGCCTCCTCGTATCTGCCGGCCCAGAAATAAGCGCGGCCGCGGTCGCAAATGATCACAAGTGAGAGAGGATCTATCTCAAGGGCCTTCTCGAAATGCGCAAAACACTCTTCGAATCGCCCCATGTAGCAAAGCGCTTCGGCGTACCAGTGATGGGCTGTGGCGTAACCGGGGTTCAGCTTGATCGCGGTCCGGAACTCGCTCTCAGCCTTCTCCCAGTTCCATCTCCAAAATAAATAGTGGCTTCCGAGCGAAGCGTGGACCTCGCTCGAATCCGGCGCAAGTGATCTCGCCTTCTCGAGCGCCTCAAAGATCTTGTCCCGTCTAGTCGGGTAATCGAGATCCCCAGCGTTAAAGAGAGCCATCGCGTTGGCAAGTCCGACGTAAGGCAGTGCATAGTCGGGATCGAGCTTAATCGCCTCCCTGTAATACCCGATCGCCTTTAAGTAGTCTTTGCTGTCCCGTTTGTTGTAGTGATACAGACCTTTCAGGTACGCCGTGTATGCTTCGGGATTTTTCGTACGGGTCTCGGCACCTTTCTTGTCGGGACTGCCTGTCAGGGTCGCCTTTATCCGGGTCTGCACGTCTTCGGCGATCTCGTTCTGGAGCGCGATCAGGTCCTTCCGGGTCCGGTCGTACTTCCGGCTCCAGATCACGTTCTCCGTGGAGACATCGACCAGCTCCAGGCTGAGCGAGATCTGATCGCTTCGCTGCGTCACCCGGCCCGTAAGGACCGCCTGGACGTTCAGTTCGCTGCCTATCTTCCGAACCCCGCCATCTTTGCCTTTGAACCGAAAAACCGAGCTTCGCGCCTTCACGTTCAGTTTCGGGATCTGGGAAAGACTGCTGATCAGCGTATCGGTCATGCCGTCTGAAAGGTATTCAGTGTCGGCGTTTCCGCTTTCATTCACGAACGGCATCACCGCTATTGAATCGATCACGCGGTCGCCGGCCGCAAAATAGCTGTACCCCAAATAGACTGCCGCGATCGCGATCAGAACTGCAAAGATCCCGGCCACGAGCCAGGTGAAAGGGAAGGAGCGCTTCTTGACTGCCGGCTCTTCCGCCGTCTCTTCTTCCGCGGTATCGCTGTGCATCACCATGGTCGGCGCTTCGAGTGAGCGGTCTGTCACCGTCGATACCGGATAACACGGCTTGACCCCGACCTTCAAAGCCGCAGCCCTGAACCTGGGTTCGGACCAGTAATCTTCCAGCATCGGATCGATAAGCGTAAAAGGCAGTTTGATCGCCCTTTCCGATACCGCCTTATCAATATAGTCGAGCACCTTTTCGCGGTTTCCGAGGCCTGCATAGAGGCGTGCGAAATTCACGGCTGAGACGTAGCCTTCCGAAGCGTCACGCTCCAGGTCCGCCAGTATTCGGAGGGATTCATCCTGCTTCCCCGCCATCGCGTAAACGCGCCCGATGTCCGCTACGATATGCTGACTGCCGTTCGTCAGCGATCTGGCGTTGCTCAGGGACGCGAGCGCCTCCGCGTACTGACCCTTCCGCGCGTAGCTAAGGCCGAGTACCCAGTGAGCGAAGAAATGATTCGGGGCGATCTCGATGGTTTTGAGCGATTGGTCGATCGACTTGTCCAGTATGTCCGAAAAGTAATACCACCACGCTACTGCCCCATTGAATATGGCCGTGAACGGTTCAAGTTCGCAGGCGCGGTCTTCAGCGGCAACGGCTTCATCCCCCAGACCAAGCAGGACCAGGGTCGTCGATTCCAGATGATGTGCAAATGCGTAGCGTGGATTATTCTCGATCGCTCTGCGGAACTCGGTGAGCGATCCGTCGAAATCCCAGTCGTAAAACGTCTTCTTTATTGCCGACGAGACAAGCGTCTCCGCAAGGCTGTCATCAAGCTCCAGCCCTTTTTCAACGAGAGGCGTTAGTGCCGTTTCCGCTTCGGCCGGCGCCACAGCCTCGTAAAACCCGCGGAATACCCAGCAGTCGGCAAGGCCCGAATACGCTATCGCATAGTCCGGATCGATCTCGATCGCGCGTTCGAAATAGTCGATCGCCTTCATGAAGCCTTCCGGCGTCCTCTTAAAGAAGAAGAACCGTCCCCGAAGGTAGAGTTGATAGGCCTCGGCGTTATTCGTGTATCGCTTGAGCACCGCCTCGCGCTCTTCGCCGAGAAGCCGTACTTTCAGCGCATCGGCGACCGAGAGCGCGATCTCGTCCTGGATCTCGAAAATGTCCTTCATCTCGCGGTCGAACTGCTCGGACCACAGCTGATAGCCGTTGGAGGTATCGACGAGCTGCACCGAGATGCGGACCTTGTTTCCGGATTTCCTGACGCTGCCGTCCAGTATCGTGCCGACCCCGAGCAAATCTCCGATCTCCATCGCGCTTTTGCCCGACCCCTTGAAGGCGAAGGAAGTGCTTCGTGCGGCCACCTTGAGCTCGCCGATCTTCGCCAACGTCCCAAGGAGCTCTTCGGCAAGGCCGTCGCAGAAGAACTCGTTGTCCTCGTCGGCGCTCATATTGGTGAACGGAAGTACGGCAACGGAACTGAAACTGCCCGTTTCGACAGTCGACCTTCGCTCGAACACCCGTGTTGGTTCACGGTCGGGCGTCTCGGTCGTCTTCAGGCGCTCGCGGATCTGAAGCTCCTGTTTCAGCTCCGAAAGGTCAGCGAGGAGATCCGACGCCGACGGATACCGGTTATCCTTTTCCTTCTCGAGGGCACGGAATACTATCTTCTCAAGCTCGGGAGGCAGGTTCCGTTCGATCTCGGACAAAGGCCGCGGCGCCCTGGTGAGAACCGCCGCCATCACGTCACTTGTGGTCTCGCCTTCGAATGGCCGGACCTGCGAGAGCATTTCGTAAAGCAGCACTCCGAGGCTGAAGATGTCGGTCCGGTGGTCAACTCCCCGCCCGCGAACCTGTTCCGGGGACATGTAGTTGGGAGTTCCCATTACCATCCCGGGTTGGGTCTGGACCTTGGCGATCGTTTCGTTCTCGAGACCTTGTGAGTCCGGATCGGTTTTTTGAGTCAGTTTGGCGAGGCCGAAATCGAGAACCTTGACGATCCCGTCGTTCCTCAACATCACGTTGTCCGACTTGATGTCGCGATGAACGATTCCGGCTTCGTGAGCGGCGCGAAGGGCTGACGCAGCCTGGATCGCGATATCGATGGCCTCGTCGATGGAGAGTTTTCGTTCGGACATCGCGTGGTTCAGGTCCTTTCCGTCTATGTACTCTGTTGCGATGAAATCAACTGCGTCGGCCGTTCCGATCTCAAAAACCGTGATGATGTTGGGATGATTAAGAGCTGAAGCCGCCTTCGCTTCCTGAATGAAGCGGTCGAGCTTTTCCTTGTCGTTCTTGAAGTCTTCGGAGAGGAACTTGATCGCTACCTTTCGTCCGAGCTTTGTGTCCTCGGCGAGATACACCTCGCCCATACCGCCCTTTCCGATCTGGGAAAGGATCTTGTAATGGGAAATTGTCGTGTTGGGCTCTAGCTTCATAAAGAGAAGTGATGGGTGATACGTGTCGAGGTGACTGCTAAATGAGAGTTAGAAATTGATAATGCAAAACAATGAAGAATAGCGGGGCGACCTGAAAGACGGTTCGCATCCAAGCATCAACTGTCAATTATCAATCTTTCCAAAATCTCTGCTCAGTACTCATCACCCATCATTCATCTCTTACTCCGGAATGTTCAACCGTTTCAAAAGGTCCTTGTACCGCGGATCATCGCGGAGTGATTCATACGGGATCTCACGCGCGACCCTCGTTACGTCCGCTCCGTCAGTTTCGGCCTTCTCCACCCATTCGAATGCTTTGTCCTTGTCGCCGAGCCCCGCATATACGGCGGCAGCGTAAACTCCGCTGGATTCATTCCTGTCGTACTGCTGTTCGATCTCTTTCACTATGGCCTGGGCTTCCGCGCGCTTTCCTGTGACTGCATAACCATAGCCCAGATTTCCGAGCGTACTCGGTTCTCTACTGCTCAATTCGACAGCTTTCTCCAGATTTTCGATCGCTTCGGCATTGCGCCCCTTCTTGATCAACGACAGACCCAAATAAGTATAGGGAAACGGAAAATCGGGATTCAGGTCGATTATCTTTTTGGCACTTTCGATACTTGCATCGAAATCGTTCTGGAACTGATACGTCACCGCAACATTGGTCATGATCACCATCGAAAGAGGATCAAGCTCGTTCGCGCGCTTTATCAGCACACTCGCTTCATCGGCGCGCCCAATTGAGACCAACAAAATGGAATACCACTGATATCCCGTCGCGTATTTCGGACTGAGTTCGATCGCCTTCTTGAATTCGCTTTCTGCGTCGCTCCACCGCCGAAGATTCTTATATACGAGTCCAAGCGTCGCGTGCGGCTCTCCAAGCGAGGGGTCGATGGCGATCGCGCGCTCGGCAAAGATCCTCGCCTGCTTAGACGTCTCGGTTATCGATGCCCCTGAGTACTCGTTCAGCAACGCGTAGCAATCGCCCAACCCCACGAACGCGAGCGCGTAGTTCGGATCTTTGTCAGCCGCGATCTTGAATTGTTCGATCGCTTTGTTAAGGTTATCGCCGATGCGTTTGTTCCAGTAGAATCGTCCTTTCA
Source organism: Acidobacteriota bacterium (assembly GCA_024640445.1). Taxonomy (GTDB): domain Bacteria; phylum Acidobacteriota; class Blastocatellia; order Pyrinomonadales; family Pyrinomonadaceae; genus Aridibacter. The sequence continues at coordinate 5,240 of JAHEEZ010000210.1, forward strand.
GGTAAGCCTGGTAAGCTTCCGGGTTGGTCGTGCCGGTGCTTGTCACCTTCGTTTCTTCCTCGCCCGAAAGCCTCGATCTGAGCTTGGTCGAAACATCCCTTGCGATCTCATTCTGCAGCGAAACGAGTTCGGACTGTTTACGGTTGTATCTCTCGCTCCAGATCACTATGTCCTTCTGAACATCAATAAGTTCGAGGCTAAGTGTCATCTGCTCCCCGCGCTGGGTGATTCGGCCGTTCAGTATCGCCTGAACACCCAGTTCCTCGCCGATGGTCCTGGCGTCAGTTTCCTTTCCTTTGTAGCGAAAGACGGAAGATCGCGGCTTGACCTGCAGGTTCGGCAATTTCGACAGACTTCCGATCAAGGTCTCTGTCATTCCGTCCGACAGATACTCGACGTCCTGATCGCCGCTCTCGTTGGTGAACGGCATCACCGCGATCGACTCTATTTGTTCCGACCCTCCGGAGAAGAAAGCAAAATATGAGGTTGCCGCAATGGCGGCGACAGCCAGGACGGCTATGGCCGCAGTCGCCAGTTTGTGCGATTTCGCCTGCGTCACCGCGTACTCGAGGCTGGAAGTTGAGGTCAGGTTCTGGGTCGATTGTGCGCTTTCAGCCGTGACTGTTTCGCCGGTCGGAGGCGGCGCGGTCAGTTGACCGGAGTTCGGGATGACCGATCTCTCAAGCTCGCCCTGAATGTCCAGATCGCGCCTGAGATTCTTGAGATCGACGACCAGATCTCCGGAACCCTGATACCGCATCGCCTTGTCTTTGGTCAGCGTCTTGCGGACGATGCGCTGCAGTTCGTCCGGGACGTTCTCTAGCAGCTTCGGCTCATTCTCGAGAATGGAGACGATCGTGTGGTTTGTCGTCTCGCCTTCAAAGGGGACTTTTCCCGAAAGCATTTCGTAAAGGACCACCCCTAGGCTCCAGATGTCGGTCCTTGCGTCGGTTTCCTGTCCGCGCGCCTGCTCCGGCGACATGTACGAAACGGTCCCCATCACGACACCCGGATTGGTCTTTACAAGAGCTTTGGTTTCGCC